>CAXTUE010000029.1:0-16737 GCA_964247355.1 uncultured Ktedonobacteraceae bacterium
CGGGTAGTTCCCTTGTGGGCGTCCGTGATGTTAGTTTAGGGCCGGTCCGTCCGTGATGTTACTTTTGTTTATTTACACATATATCTCTTTGTATACGTCTTCAAATTGTCTGCTCTCACATCGCGGAACCCGCAAGTACTAGTCCCCATACAGAGAGAGCACCCGCCTGAAAAAGTGTTGTCGCACATGCATCGAGCGTCGCACCCGTGGTGCACACATCGTCCACAATAAGAATTCTACGTCCACGAACGTATGTAGTTGCAGCCTCAGCTATAATCGAGAAAGCTCCCGCCACATTCTGCCTACGGTCAGACGCATTCAATCCCACCTGTGCATGCGTCGCACGAGAGCGCACTAACACCTGCTCTCTCAACGGAACACCAGTTGCTGAGGAACATACCCTCGCCAGCAAATGCGCGTGATTAAACCCTCGCTGCTTATGACGCTCATTATGCAGAGGAACAGGTAATAGCATATCAGCATGCATACCATAGTTGCTGTAGGTATGTGCCAGTAACAACCCCAACGGCTCTGCCAAACGTATAACCCCATCATATTTTAACGCATGAATACAATCCCGCATCGCCCCCTCATAGACATTTACCATCACCAACCCCTGCAAAGCCGACCACCCCTGCCTGTATGGTAGTGGCGTTCGTGGTTGCAACTGCGCGAAACAAGTGGAGCAAAGAACCGAGCCAATGCGCTTACAACTCGCGCATTGCGGCGGAAACGCCAGGTCTAAGGTCTGCTGTACCTTATATTGAACCTGTTGAAAAATACTCGCAATGTTCACGCCAGAAGAATCCTCCACTACGTTTTTGTAGAGCATAGCGGAAAGTGGGTGGGTAGTGCAAGTGGTGCAACTGAAAATACTTGACGTTCCTCATTAGATGAATGCTAGTTTGATGAAAGATACTATCGCCGAAAGTTCTTGTCATACTTAGTACTCCCATGTCTGGTTCGGTGAGAAGCCGAGCTGAAGTGCTGGTCCACAAGGAATGTTATCGGAACGAAAATAGGAACTGGTTGTAGCTTGTGTTCCACACCATCCCGATGCTCGCTCGATCACGCTATGCCAGATCGGTACCGCTCCGGTTGAGCCAAGCGTGTCGCTACTCATCCTTGCCCCATTGACATTGCCCACCCAGACTCCCACAACCACATCTGAGGTATAACCAATGACCGTATTTCCATCTTGTGCTGTATTCGTATTGCTACTTTGTGCTGCTACCGAATACTGGCAGGCGAGACTGGTCGCACAATTCTCGTCCTGATCCGCAAAGGAGAGCCGCTGGTCATCCCCAAATTTGCTCACCCGCAGTTGCTCATTGATCAGGTTGCCTGTAATTTCGTGGGCAACATCAGAAGAAACGACTTTTGTCGCGGGCGGTTGCCCGGTAGTATAGTGATAGATACGCTGTCCGTTACGATTATAGATATCCAGAATACCTGCAAGCGGCACATGTTGTCCATTATCCGCTAGTGCCTGGTACGCCCCTGTCATCTGTAGAAGCGATACATTCTCTAAGCCACTCGCAAACTTTGCGTCAGCGTTAGTTGGAACGGTTATGCCCAGGTGATTTGCCATGCTCCCCAACGTCTTCGCACCCGCATATGTGGCGGCCTGTACACCTGCTGAGATTGAGGCATTAGACAATGCTTCATCAAAGGTTTCCTGATCGAGAGAGTCAGGCACAACGGCGTCTGGCGATAACCCCTTATCATACGCTGCAAGGTAATCAATGGGCAGCATGGTTGCACCTGGAGGACGGCCCGAGGGATGTTGAGGATTGCCAGGGGGAGGTGCAACCATGTTGTATTGCCCACCTATAGCGGGGTTCGTGGAAGTATAGTCGGCACCCCCATCCATCGCCAAAATCTCACCAGTTCTTGCGTTCAACACAACGACAGCACCAGTGTGAATATTAAATTTCTGGCTCAGAATCTGATTCCCACGTAGTTTCAAGGGATAATATTGGTAGTCAGGCCTGTTCAAATGCTGGTCAATGGCACGCTCAATATACTCCTCCAGATTCACATCAATCGTTGTACGCACGAGAAAACCGCCTCGCTCAAATAGCTGTAAGCCTTTGGCATAATTCCCGTTTCCCAGTTGTAGCGCAAGTTGATTAATAATCCAATCAACAAAATGGGGGGAGCGCTTTCTATCTTGAGCGGGCGCAAACTTTGTGTGCGCCATCAAAGTCTCTGCTTGTTTCGCCATAGCATACGTGATGATTTGTCCATCTACACTCAGGTGCTGTGAGATCATTGCCTGGAGAACGATCCTTTGGCGGTCGAGGGCCATTTTCTTGGCCTTAGCCCCCAGCGTCGGATCAAGTACTGCTGGCTCATTCGGCATTGCGGCCAGTAAAGAGGCACGAGCCAGACCGAGAACGAGATCGCGCTGCCCTTTATCATTATACTCTAGCCTCGACACACCAGGAACGCATGTTCCGTCTCCCTTGCAGGTACTTTGTAGATGGAAGAATACTTCTGCGGCAGACTCTATGCCAATGTCAAAAGAGCCGAACGTGGCAATATTAAAGTACGTTTCGAGAATCTGGGCCTTTGACTTTTTTTGTGTCAGCCCAACGGCGAGTGTTGCTTCCTGAAACTTGCGCGTGAGGGTGTGTTGATCATTATGGGAGAGATTTTTGATCACTTGTTGCGTAATCGTACTCGCTCCACCATTCCTACTAACAGCCGCACGTGCGGTACTCCATACATTAATACCATTATTCGTCCAGAAGGTTTTATCTTCGGTTGCAACCATTGCATCTTGCATCACTTTAGGGACATCCTGCAGTTTCACAGGAATACGCCTGCCGCCACTGTTACGATCATAACTATCATATAACAGCGTATTGTTGCGATCATAGATACGTGAGTCCTGTGGAATGCTTTGCTGAATATAGGCATCTATCTTTGGTAGTTGTTGACGGTAATATATATCAAGTACAGAGGCACCGATGGCCGTAAAAACACAAGCAATAAGCAAAAAAGCAGTTACAACACGTAGCCAAAGTCTTTTTCCCTTTTTAACCTTCTGTGTTGGCTTATGGGGGAAGCCGCCTGGTTCTTGCGTCTGCTGGCTTCCAGATTGATATGCTGGAAGAACTCCATCCTTTTGCTGAGTTGATATGTCTTGAAATTGAACATAAGTTCTATTTTTTGCACTCATATACACACATCCTGTCATCTTGTTAACATGAAGAGAAAGCTAGTTTCAATTTGGAAAGGACGCGTTGCATTATCTCTTCCCTCCCCTATCGTTTTTGCTTTCATTTCGTTCCTTCCCACACCTATCATCGTTCCAGAATTGCATTCACATATTCTTGTGTCTCAACTGGTAGATACGAAAACCAGTCAGGATTATCCATAACTGCATCAGGACCTGCATTGTAGGCTGCCAATGCCTTCGCGTAGTCTTGATGATAGTATCTCAATGATGAAGCCATATAGCTTGCCGCAGCTTGCAATGCTTGTTTCGGGTCCCATGGATTAATCCCCAGGCTGGCAGAGGTTGCAGGCATAAATTGCGCGATTCCTTCAGCACCTGAAGCACTACGAGCTTGAGGATCAAAGCCACTTTCCTGGTTGATCTGCCGTACAAAGATGTCTGGATTTATGCCGACCGCCTGTGCGTCGGCTCTTGCTAACGCTACATAGGGGCTATTGGGTAGCCAGTTGGAAAGGATATGTGGCATCGAGAATAGACTTATGAAAAGCATCAATGCAAGTACACCACCAGCAAGCGCACTGTATGCTCTCTTCCTCTGCCCTTTGTCACGCTGGCGAGTGAGCAACAAGCCAAGCGCTATCAAAAAAGCAATTGCGCTAGCACTACCGACAAGGATTTTAGCAATGGGAAGAATGGGATTAATATGGTTCAGAATGCGTACAATAGTCACGACTCACCTCTCTCATCTATACTATTGACAAGGACATACGGTTGTTCTATTGAATAGACATATGTATCTATTTTAGTTCTTGCACATGAGATACTATTGACCAACTCGGTCATGCTTTTAGAGCGGTGGCTGGTTCTGCAACATCATTGCTACTACCTTTTGTTGCTTAAAAAACGCAATCAGATAGGTCCCATGTGTATCTCTCACAGTGGCATTGAAGTCATAGTGCATAGTCACATTGAACGCAGTGTGAAAATCGAAGGTCTTAGGCTCCGGTTCGGTTTCATAGTGCTGATAGAGTGCTTGAAATTGCGCAAAAGACATACCCACTCCAAGTCCTTCACGAGTCTTTCCTTGAAAGGGACTCCAGACAATTAATTGAAACGCTCCGTTTGGACCTAAGATTGCGAAACCACAACTGGAACATTGGAACGTGTCGGAACCACTGGGTTCGGGATCCTGTACGACTGGAATGCCCATTTTCGCAAGGTCTCTTAGAGTCATGCCAAGGTGAAGTTGTCCCAGGCTGGTGCCAAGAGGTACGGGAGAATAGACTCCAGGGGTAGATGAGTGTGATCCAGTGATTGTATTATTCGTACCCTTGACGTAAGAAATTACGCCTATCATGCTGCCAATCAGAAATAAGGTAACGAGCAGCGCAACCAATGTATTAGAACGGCTTTTCTTTCTATAAAAAGCACTTCTAACCTCAATGGGCGAGAAAGACCCAGGCGAACTGTCAAAAGCACTCCGATGAAGAAATATCTTTTCCCGTTCTTTCTGCTCCATATTGAGAGAAACACGTTCCCATGCACGTTGAACCGATTCTTGATCAGCAGCATCACTACGATAGAATTTGTCCAACGCTGCCAACACCTGCCTTGTGGCTGGGTCTTTCAATTCTTCTTCTGGAAATTGAGACCAGAAGTGTTTATCTTGATTATTCATACTTCCCTCTGCTGTTCAATTCCTTTTGAGAATGTGAAGATGCTTCTTGTTGATAGCGTAAACGCAATGTGTGGATCGCTCGCCAAAAAATGGCTTGTATTGCTCCTTCTGTTTTGCCAAGAAGTTTCCCAATCTCAGCGTGACGCATCTCCATAATAAAGCGTAAACGGAGCACCTCTTGCTGCATTTCTGAGAGTTGAGAAATGTGACGCTGGAGTAGAGCGTATTCTTCTCGCTTGAGCGCAACTACTTCAGGCTCATCAGGTTCAGCATAATTCTGCTCAACGAATGGAAGGGCCTGCTCCAGAGATGTCTGGGCCAGACGACTTCTGCGCCTATGTGAGTCCACTATCTTATTACGTGCAACCGCAAGTAGCCATGCAAATTGTTGTTGTTCATTCATAGACGCCAGACCTCGATATCTGAGTGCTGCAAGAAATACTTCAACGAGAATATCCTCTGCCTCTTCTCGTATGGAAAGAGAAGCAAAGATGTATTTGAAAAGCGCATGCGCATGCTTTTGATAAAGCCATGCGATCATTTCTTGATCATCCATGAAACTTTCTTACTTCCTGCGAGATGATGACTTCAGGGATATTGTGACCCTGCAATACCATTATGTCTAAGCCTCGCTTCACATTTTATTCTCTACTATGAATATCGTGACACGAAAGAAAAGCTTATGCTCACTCACAAAACTCCTAATTCCGAGCAAGTATGAACCAGGACCTCTTACTATGAAGAGTTTGCAATTTGTATAAGGTGACTTCTCTCTCCGTCATATAGCCACTGGAAAGATCGAAAATGAAATGCTTGACCTCATCACGTCATGTTATAATGCCAACAAGCTATATGAGAAACGTCTTTTAAGTACGGTAAAACGAGGGCAGGAAAAATGGCACTACAACAGAATGAGTATAAAGAAAGCATGAGTCTTGAAGCGTTCTATGCTCTTTTAGTCGGCTGTGATCCTACACATCGCTATGAGTACATTGACGGCTATGCCTACATGAGTCCGCATGGCACACCAGACCACTCTATCATAGGAGCAAATTTGACCGGAATTCTTGGTGAACGACTGCGGAAACGTCCCTGCTTTGTGTACAACTCGGACGTGTTTATTGAACTTGCAGATGAAGCAAATTGCCTCTGCCCAGACGCATCTGTTAGCTGTGATCGAAGGGATTATCACGCTAAAAAGGTCATTCGCTATCCTAGTGTTATCGCGGAAGTACTTTCACCTGGAACAAAAGCTCGTGATCGTGGCATAAAATCCGAATTATATCAAAATATCCCCACTGTACAAGAAATCCTCTTCATCGACACACAGGTCATGCGTGTTCAACTCTATCGACGCGAAACAGACTACTGGACGATGCGCAACTATACACAAGAAGCTACAATAGAGCTAACCAGTATAGGTGTAGAATTCCCCGTCGCCGAAATATACGAGAAAACCACATTTGATGATACGTTCAACAATGTTTCGTAGGGACTGCGTTCACGGTTGTTAAAGCCAGTGTATACCCTCATCATCCCTGGCTTCCTCCACTAAACAAGTGCTTAGCATGATAGATTTTTGTTCATCTAGTTCGTTGATTTAAGGCTTGACAAAATACGATATATCGTTATACTATTAGTAACGATATATCGTATGTAAGAAAACTGTGCTCCGCTTCCCATTTATCTATTGACACAAACATGTTCTTGCTATATACTTAGGTTGCCTAATAAATTATCTTTAACATAGTTACCTACCTATATATTCAAGGGAGAATACATGGTTATTCATACTGATATGCCTACGACTGCGGAGAAGCTGATGCGCTCCTTTATGCAATTCCATAAAGCGGGCTGGCATGAACACTCGGTTGCAGGCTGTACACCAAGCGAAATTAAGGTGTTGTTTTGTGTTGCAAAAGGTATGAAACACAACAATGCTATTATCACGACCTCGGAGATTAGCAAACTTCTGCAAGTGACCTCTCCGACGGTGACACAGATATTGAAAAAGTTAGAGACCAATGGCTTCGTTGAACGGCGTGCTGATGACATAGATCGCCGTGTTGTGCGTATCACGCTGACAGAGAAAGGTCAGGGCGTGGCGCAACAGGCGCGAGCAGAGTTTCGCGCATCGCTTGACGCATTGATTGACTATCTTGGCGAAGAGCAGAGCAATCAACTGGCAGACCTCTTATCCAGAGTTTCACAATACTTTAGTGAGAAAACTGCAAGTGAGCATTACATGGATTGGAATGGAGAACAAACAATATGATTAAGTTGCTACGGTTCATGAAGCCGTACCGTTGGACGGTTGCGCTCGTCCTCGTGCTAGCCTTTGCGCAAGCTATGGCAAACCTCTATCTGCCAAAGCTGATGGCGGATATCGTCGATACCGGCATCGTCAAAGGCGACACCGGCTATATCTGGCGCATAGGCGGCCTGATGTTGCTTATAACGCTAGGTGGTGTGATTTGTGCGGTCATCGGCAGTTTCTTCGCTGCCAGAGTTGCGGTTGGTTATGGTAGAATTCTTCGCGCGCAACTGTTCACCCGCGTCGAGCAGTTTTCGTTACACGAGTTCGACTCGGTAAGTACGGCTTCTTTAATTACGCGAACCACGAACGATACCAATCAAGTGCAACAGGTCTGGGTCATCATCCTCGGTATTATGGTCACTGCGCCGATGATGATTATAGGAGGCATTATTCTCGCCCTTGCCCAGGATGTCGGACTCTCCTGGATACTCCTGGTGATTATGCCAATCCTGGTCGGGGCAATTGTGCTGCTCATGAGTAGAGCCATTCCACTGTTTCGTATCGTGCAGGTGAAGCTTGATAAACTAAACCTTGTTTTAGATGAGGGTTTGACCGGAGTACGCGTTATTCGTGCCTTTGACCGTATGAAGTACGAGGAGCGACGCTTCGACGAAGCTAACCTTGACCTCACCGATGTCTCAATTCGCGTCAACAGAATTATCGCATGGTTGATGCCTTTGATGATGTTCGTCTTGAACGTCTCAGGTGTTGCCATCGTGTGGTTTGGTGCTATCCGCATCGACAATGGGCAAATGCAGGTTGGCTCAATGATTGCATTCCTGCAATATGCCATGCAGATTCTCTTCGGCTTACTGATGGTCTCGATGATGTTCGTCATGCTGCCACGTGCGGCTGCATCTGCGGACCGTATCAATGAAGTATTGGCGATAGAGCCGGAAATCAACGATGCCGAGCAGGTGAGGCATGCCGATGCTGAACGCGGCTATGTTGAGTTTCAGGATGTGACGTTCAGCTATCCTGGTGCTGAAGTGCCTGCCCTGAACAACATTTCCTTTAGTGCCAAACCGGGCCAGGTGACAGCGATTATTGGAGGCACTGGCTCCGGCAAATCAACACTCGTCAACCTGATACCACGCTTTTATGATATCGACAGTGGACATGTCTGCGTTGATGGTGTCGATATCCGCGAATTGGCGCAGCAAGACCTGCGCGCAAAGATTGGCCTTGTGCCACAGCGCGCGGTCCTCTTCTCAGGTACTATTGCCGAAAATATTCGTTATGGCAAGGAAGATGCGACGGACGAAGAGGTGCGGCATGCGGCAGAGGTTGCGCAAGCGAGTGAGTTCATCGCGGACCTGAAAGATGGCTTTAATGCGCTTATTGAGCAAGGTGGCGCGAACGTCTCCGGTGGTCAGAAGCAGCGTCTCTCGATAGCACGTGCTCTCGTGAGAAGGCCAGAAATATATGTGTTCGATGATAGCTTCTCGGCTCTCGACTTCAAAACCGATGCGAAATTGCGTGCGGCCCTCAAAAGAGAAACGCTTGACGCGACTGTCCTCATCGTGGCCCAACGTGTTAGTACTGTCATGGACGCAGATCAAATAATTGTTTTGGATGAGGGACGCATGGTTGGTATCGGCACTCACCATAGCCTGATGAGAAGTAGCGAAGTCTATCGCGAAATCGTCACCTCGCAACTCTCAATGGATGAAATCGCGGAGGAAATCGCATGAGCGAAGAACGTAATACTGCACGACGCCCCACTACTGAACAACAGGGTATGCCGATGAGGGGGCCTATGGGATCGATGGGCCGACCTGTGGAGAAAGCTAAGGATTTCCAGGGAACGGCTAAGCGTTTGCTGGGCTACTTTGTGCCACAAAAATATCGTCTCTTGATCGTGCTTGGTGCGGCCATCATAGGTACCGTATTCAACATCGTCGGCCCAAAGGTACTCGGACTAGCAACTACCAAACTCTTTGAGGGTATTATCGCGAAATTCCGCCACATACCTGGGGCAAAGATCGACTTCAACTATATCGCGACTGTCCTGCTGATCCTGCTTGGTCTGTACGTCATCAGTGCCCTGTTCATGTACATTCAGCAATACGTGATGGCAGGTGTGGCGCAGCGCACGGTCTATCGCTTGCGCACAGAAGTAGATGCGAAACTGTCACGCTTGCCGCTCAAATTTTTTGACTCGCGTCCACACGGCGACATTCTTAGCCGTATCGTCAACGATATGGACAA
This sequence comes from uncultured Ktedonobacteraceae bacterium, assembly GCA_964247355.1. GTDB lineage: Bacteria > Chloroflexota > Ktedonobacteria > Ktedonobacterales > Ktedonobacteraceae > JBBQVS01. The sequence goes on from CAXTUE010000029.1 coordinate 9,394, forward strand.
CATCAGCACTACGTTACAGCAAAGCATTACACAACTCATCACATCTGCGGTCACGCTTATTGGTGTCATTGTGATGATGTTGACGATTAGCCCGTTGCTCAGCGTCGTTGTGCTTTTAACATAGCCGCTCAGTCTGCTTGTCACAATTGGTATCGCGAAGAGATCGCAAACCTACTTTAGAAGTCAGCAGCGTGTGCTTGGACAACTCAACGGGCACGTCGAGGAGATGTATACAGGTCACAGAATTGTCAAGGCATTTGGACATGAAAATAGGTCTATCGTTGAGTTTCAGGAGTTGAACGAGAAACTCTATAACGCAGGCTGGCGAGCGCAGTTCGCATCTGGCACAATCATGCCACTTATGCGCTGTATCGGCAACCTCGGCTACGTCATTGTTGCCGTTGGCGGCGGCATTCTGGTGACAAGAGGCTCTATCAGCATTGGTGACGTGCAAGCGTTTATCCAGTATGCCCAGCAATTCACGCAGCCAATTACGCAACTTGCTAACTTCGCCAATGTCATTCAATCGACAATGGCCTCAGCAGAGCGCATCTTCGAGTTGCTTGATGAGCAAGAGGAAGAGCTGGAAGTCAACGCCATTATTCCTGCTGGCGTTCGTGGCGAGGTCGAGTTTGAGCATGTGCGCTTTGGCTACAAGCCAGACAACATTCTGATGGAAGACATGAACATCTCTGTTCAGCCAGGGCAAACCATCGCCATCGTTGGCCCGACCGGTGCTGGCAAAACCACGCTCGTGAACCTCCTGATGCGCTTTTACGAGGTCAATTCCGGTCGCATTCTGGTGGATGGCGTGGATATCACAAAAATCAAACGTGGTGCTCTGCGTCGTACCTTCGGTATGGTGCTGCAAGACACATGGCTCTTTAATGGCACTATTCGCGCGAATATCGCCTATGGTCGCGAGAACGCTACCGAAGACGAGATTATTCGTGCCTCTAAAGCCGCCAATGCTGATCACTTCATTCGCACTCTGCCCGATGGTTACGACACCGTGCTGAACGAGGACGCGACGAACATCTCGCAGGGTCAGAAACAACTGCTCACAATTGCGCGTGCCTTCCTCGCCGATCCAGAAATTCTTATCCTGGACGAAGCGACCAGTAGCGTCGACACGCGTACAGAGGTGCAGATTCAAAAGGCTATGTCTAATCTGATGGAGGACAGGACAAGCTTTGTGATTGCGCACCGCCTCTCCACCATTCGTGATGCAGACCTGATTCTCGTCATGAATCACGGCACAATCATCGAAAAGGGTACACACGAGGATTTGCTCGCAAAGCACGGTTTCTACGCCGACCTCTACAACAGCCAATTCGTCGGTCGTACGCTGATCGAGGAAGCTGTCTAACGTACATAGTTTATCAAACCAGGGCACCCGCAAGGGGAAAATGCCCCTCCCATAGGCGTTAACTTAAGACCAAAAAGATGTCTGTGGTGAGGCAAGGGGAACGCCCCTCCCATACACCGCCCCCCCCTTCACCCCGTTCTCTTTTGGGGGGGGTCATTCCCCCGCGGGGGCGTGCCCTGGTCTCAGTTCTGCTGCTGTTGCTTGAAAATACGCTCTCGTCAAAAAAGCGGTTCTTAGCTTCATCACAGGTTCCCCACAGTATCAGTTCAAGTTATTAGTCTATTCTAAGAGTGTACTCAAGAGAGTCAATCTATAGATACACAAAGAGGAGTATACATAAAATGACACTTGGACTTGTTATTGCAAGCGTGATAGGCACGCTCTGGGGCTGGCTCGTATGGATTGTTATTGGAGGTGTTGCTGGTGCGATTGCGGACCGCTTGGTGTTAGGTAATCGTTTTGGCTGCCTCGGCAATGTTGTTATCGGGATCGTCGGCGGTCTTGTCGGTGGCTTCCTGCTTGGCCTGTTCGGTATTGGCACTCAGGGCATCATCTTGACGTTCGTCACAGCCTTGGTTGGTGCAATCATCCTTCTATGGGTGGTTAATGCAGTTATGGGTGGTCGCGCGAAACGCTTATAACTTGAACGATAAGAATAGGAAGAAAATAGTAGGAGGCATGTATGCCAACCCTTCCAATACACGAGTGGATACAAGCATTGGGAACGCTGTATGACCAGTATGGCTACCTCATCGTCTTTCTAGGTACCTTGAGCGAAAATACCGCACTGCTTGGCCTCCTACTACCTGGCAACTCGCTCGCTCTGCTGGGCGCCTTCTACGCGCGAGAAGGCACACTCAATCTCGGCTGGGTCATCTTCTTCGCATGGCTTGGCACTATCCTGGGCTATCACGCCGACTACCTGCTAGGCCGTTTCGCGCTTGTTCGTGTTATGGAACGCTGGAGCAAAAGCAGGATAGGACAACGCTTACGCCTCGCTGGACGAGTACGTCTGGCACGTAGAATGCTGACGAAGCACGGCGGAAAGGCGATTTTGTTCTCCCATATGATAGGACATATGCGCTCGTTCGTCGCCTTGACCGCCGGTATTACACGCATGAACTACCTGCAATTCTTGTTCTTTGAGGTAATCGCTGCACTCGTCTGGAACACGTTGTATAGCTTACTGGGCTATCTCGTTGCGGTAGAGGTTGACCGTCTACAAGTAATTCTTGAGCGCTTTGGTCTGGTAGTACTTGGTGTGCTCGTAATCCTTTTTCTCACATGGCAATGGTGGCGACGAAGGAAGACAAAAAGTTATAAGCTCTCTCGCAGAGTAGCTGTTGTAGGAAAGGTAAGGTAACAACAATGTTTATAAGTAGTCTCCCCGCTCTTGTTTTCGGTGGTCTGCTCGTAATGGGATACGTTTTGCACTATCAAGTAACTCTAAAGGCAAGATATGCCTATGTAAAGGAAGGTACTAATCATGTTTTCCAACAATAAAGCTTTGCTTGCACTTTACCTGCTCGTGTTCAGTTTCCTCTTCACCATTATTATGCTGAGCGTCATGTAGCCAGGGGCATAAGTACTACACATGCATACTTATTCAGGTGGAAATTGGAGAAACCTTGTCTAAATTCCTGCTACAATACAAGCAAGGAAACAACAAGGAGATTCCATGAACCGCCAATTCTACCAGACACATACTGTGCGTTATGATGAATGCAACTGCGATAATGTCCTCACACCCGCATCTTTCTTGCGCTATACGCAGGAAATCGCTGGACTGGATGCCGAGGATGCCCACCTATCGGGCAACGGCTACTGGGTCGTCAAACGATCCATCATTTCGTTCGCGGCTCCAGTTCCCGTACACACAAAACTTAACTTGAAGACCTTCGGCATCGGCTTTACCCGCATCACAGCGCAACGTGGCTATGAAGCACATATTGTGGATGCTCAAGATGAGAAGCTCGTTATTTCCGCAAGAACGCTCTGGGTCTATGTCGATGCTTCTGGACGCCCGACCCGCTTACCAGAAGAAACCGTTCGCGTGTGGTTACCCGATGGTTCAATGCCACAACAGCCGGAGGCCCCGCTACCTGCATTTCCCGAAATACAGCCAGAAATAACCTCCGCACATGTGCAGTTCTCTGATATCGACTCGATGAAGCACCTCAATAATGCAGCCGCCGTTGAAATGCTCGATAATGCAAGCTGGCAGTTATACGCAAGCAATGGCATCTCGCCCGATACTACAACATTGAGCTTGCTTTCCTATGATATCGAATACGCAGATAGTCCGCGTTTCGGTGAGCAACTTGCAATTCAGAGCTGGCTCACTATGCCCAGAAAAGATCAAGAGTGTAGCAGATTTCAGCAAATCACTCGTGCGGGAAAAGTCATGGCAAGAGCTTACTCGCGTTGGCTTTGCGCTGGTTAAGAGAGCGTTGTGTTCGACACAGTAATAAAGCTTGTGATACAGTACCTATAACGTCATTAAGCTGAAAGGGAATTTTGCCCGTGTCACACGACTCATCAACCTCTCTCGCTAAACAAACGCCTCAGCAGGGGGCTGACCTCTTTTTTCAAGCCGCTATTCAGTATGGCTATCGCTATGTGTTAGGTAATCCTGGTACAACTGAGGCGCCCTTTATGGATGCACTCGCGCGCTATCCCGAATTGCAATTTCTGCTATTTTTGCAAGAGAACGGCGCGACTGGTGCCGCCGATGGCATTGCTCGTATGACAGGTCATCCCGCACTGGTAAACCTGCATCTTGGGCCTGGACTTGCAAATGGTCTATCGAATGTGCATAACGCACGTCGCGCGCAAGTGCCAATGGTTGTGACGGTCGGAGATCACGATACGCACCACATGCTCGAAGACTCACCACTTGCCAGCGACATCGAGAGCATAGCGCGTGCGGAGTGCAAATGGGTATGGACCGTCAAAGAGGCCAGCGAACTTGCTACTGTATTATATCGTGCCACCGTCATTGCCCTGACACCACCATACGGACCAGCGTGCATAATCCTACCCACAAACGTCCTTACCGACGAGCCACGAACGCCAGATGGAAAAATCCCCTCTATTCCTGAACTCCACATTCCAAATGTAGGGCAAGCATCTACACAGGCTATTGAATACGCAGCTTCGATGCTCCTTGCGGCACACAACCCTGTTCTATTTGTTGGCGACATAGACCAGAAAGCTCATGAACATATTGGAAAGCTAGCTGCTCAAACACATGCCCGTCTGGTCTACGAAGCTTTTCCACGCCGCTTTGATGGCCATACATACCCGCAGAGCACATGGTTGCCCTACTTTACAGAAGAACGGCGCGCTTTGTTTGCACAGGCCGATTTTCTCTTTCTTATAGGCATAAGCAGTTTCACCACATTATTTTTCTACGCCAACGATCCTGCACCCGTTGTGGCACCTGAAACGCAGGTACTGCACCTTACTGATGATCTCGGTGCGCTGGGCAAGAACGAGCATGGTAGTTATCCGCTTTATGGCGATGTGACTACAACGCTTGCACAGCTAACAACAGTTATTGAGCAGCAGGGTGATGTGCAACTCCAGGAGAAGAGGAAAGATGATGTCTCCTTGCCTACTCAAATACCTTCACAAAATTCCGGTGAGCTTCTACATCCCGCCGAACTCATGCAAGCACTACGACAGATGCTTCCCGCCGACACACTTCTCGTCGACGAATCAATTACGGCACGTCAGGTGATAGCGCAGTACCTGCTGAGTGAAGGAACGCCCGTCACCTCTTATTTGACGGTACGTGGAGCATCTATCGGTGGAGGAATACCGCTCGCGGTTGGCGCGAAGATTGGTGCACCTCAACGTCCCGTTGTTGCTATCAGTGGCGATGGCTCGTCTATGTACACCATCCAATCGCTCTGGACTGCCGCACACTATAATCTTCCCGTGCTATTCATCATCTGCAACAATGCCAGCTATGACATTATCAAGCTAGAGATGCTGCGCTTACGCGGCACTCTTGCGGGCAGCAATGAAACGACATTAGATGCTGTTGCCGGTCTTGGCGAACCTCGACTAAATTTCGCACAACTCGCGCAAGGCATGGGTGTTTCCGGTTGGGTAGTACAACAGAGGACAGAGCTTCAGTCTAGCCTTCAAGCTGCAATGGAAAGAATCGAACACGGAAAGCCTGCTCTTGTCGATGTACACCTGTCCGCGCTTCCCGTATCAGCATTGCAGAAGAGATATGCAAAGTAATCTTAGCTTGATGCATCAAAGGAGGCATCATGGTTGACACTGCCGTCAAGCCCGAAGGAGTTCCAGTTCTTCCGACAGACCCATTCTCTTTAGAGAACCTTCTTGAGCCTCACGCAATACATGAGCAGATTCGTGAGGCCGGGCCAGTTGTGTACTTGGATGCATACAACATATGGGCGATGGCTCGTTATGAGCAGGTCAATGCCGCACTTAAAGACTACGAAACCTTCTCATCTGGTGCAGGTGCTGGTCTGAGCAATTTCCAAAAGGAAAAGCCGTGGCGTGTGCCTAGCCTGTTACTTGAGGCCGACCCACCCTTCCATACACGTGCTCGTGAAGTTGTCGGTCCCATTCTGGCTCCTCCAGTACTCAAAGCGTTGAGTGGCGATATTGAACACGAAGCCGTCAAATTAGTCGATCATTTACTCGCACTTGGTAGCTTTGATGCTATTCCTCAGCTAGCAGAGGCGTATCCTCTTAAGGTGTTTGGGGACGCCGTAGGGTTGCCAGAAGAGGAGCGCGAGAACCTGTTGCCGTATGCCAACATGGTCTTCAACGGTTTTGGCCCGCGTAACCAGTTGCTTGCGGACTCAATGGTGAATGCTCAACCCGTATTGCAATGGATTGCCCAAAGTTGTAATCGAGAGGCACTGCGCCCCGGCAGCTTTGGCGCTGAGATTTGGGCTGCTGCTGACAAGGGCAAGATACCCGAAGCATGGGCACCATTGCTCGTGCGCTCTCTGCTGAGTGCTGGATTAGATACAACCATTAATGGTATCGCAGCGACTATCTACGCTCTAGCCAGTCATCCTGAACAGTGGAACATATTGCGGCAAAATTCGTCATTGGCGAAATCAACTTTTGAGGAAGTCATACGTTGGGAGTCCTCGGTGCAGACGTTCTTCCGCACAACGACACGCGATGTCGAGGTTGCCGGAGTCCGCATTCCTGCTGGCGAAAAAGTGTTATTGTTTCTTGGTTCAGCCAATCGTGACCCTCGAAAATGGAGCAATCCAGATAGTTTTGACATTCGACGTAATTCTTCGGGGCATGTTGGCTTTGGCATGGGCATTCATCGTTGCGTCGGCCAAACCGTCGCCCGTGTGGAAGTAGAAATCCTGCTAACCGTTCTCATACAGCGCGTTGAGCGCATCGAGATTACTGGTCAGCTGCAGCGCAAACCGAACAATACAATGCGTGCTTGGAGTAGCCTTCCTGTAACTGTCTATCCAGAAACGTAAGTTTCTAGCGAGAACAAGAAAGAGGTTTGCTCTGAATCAGGAACTCGTGGTTAGCCTCTTTTCATCAGGCAGATGCTTGTACCTCGTTAGAAGTAAGAGGCTTATCTATGAAAACTCTTTGCATGTCTCTTTTACGTCAAACAATAAACTTTAGCGTTTTAGGGCTTCTCTTCTTCTGCCTAATAAGTTGTGGAAGCGTTAATAATATCTCGTCGCAAGCATATACGCCTACTGTAATAAAACAAGATGTGTGCAACGCTATGCATCTTTCAGCCTGCCACATTCTCGTATTCTCAAAAACGGGAGCCTTTCGTCACGCCTCTATCCCCGATGCAATCGTTGCCCTTCATAAGCTTGCTGCTAGTCAGCGTGTCACAGTTGATTTCACCGAGAATGCGACAGCCTTTACTGATGAAAACCTCGCGCGTTATAATGCCGTTGTTTTTCTAATGACAACCGGCACTATCCTGAATACTAGCC
>CAXTUE010000030.1:0-10732 GCA_964247355.1 uncultured Ktedonobacteraceae bacterium
TTGGCGATTTTGAGGAAGCCAGCCGCTTGCAAAAACGTTGAGGGGCCGAAGCCTGGAACTTTTTGCAGTTCGTTACGCGACTTGAAGGAGCCATGTTCTTCACGATACTTAACGATGGCGTTGGCAACACGTGTATTGATGCCCGATACGTGTTTGAGTAAGGCGGCTGAGGCCGCGTTGACCTCGACACCCGCGAAATTGACACATGAGATGACAACACGGTCAAGCATAGCGGCCAGTTCTTTCTGGTCAACATCGTGCTGGTAGAGTCCAACGCCAACGGCTTTGGGGTCGATCTTGACCAGTTCCGCGAGCGGGTCTTGTAGACGACGCGCGATGGAGATGGTGCCGCGCTGCGTGGCGTCGAGCGTGGGGAACTCTTGACGTGCGGCCTCCGATGCTGAGTAGACCGAGGCACCCGCTTCATTGACGATGACATAGCCGATCTGCTGGCCCGTCTCCTGTTCGAGTTCGCGTATCAGTCCGGCGACCAACTGCTCCGTCTCACGGGAGGCGGTGCCGTTACCGATGGCGATTACGTCGATTTTGTAGTGCGCTAAAAGTTTGCGCAGTATTTGTTGTGCTTTCTCACTCTGAAAGAGATACATGGTGTCCGACTCGATATATTTGCCGTTTTCATCGACAATGGTCAGCTTACAGCCTGTGCGAAAGCCGGGATCGATACCGAGTACTTTTTTGGCACGAAGGGGCGGTTGTAGGAGGAGATTGCGCAGGTTAGCGGCAAAGATATTGATCGCATGTTCCTCGGCTCGGCGCGTTAGCTCTACGCGCACCTCGCGCTCCATTGCGGGGGCAAGCAAGCGTTTATAGCCGTCTTCCATTGCTTCAGTAAGCAAGTTAGCGAAAGGAGACGTAGCTTTGACTGGGTGAGATCGTGTGATGTCGCTTTGTGCTTGCTCATAGGGCAGATCGACGCCGACGCGCAACACACCTTCACGCTCGGCACGGTTCAGGGCAAGGATGCGGTGCGGCACCAGTTTGGTCACGGGTTCGTTAAAATCATAGTAGAGTTGATAGACGCCATTAGAGTCTTTCTCAGCGATTTTTTCGGGGTCCAGAGCCTTTGCACTGAGGGCGGATTGTTTGAAAAAGGTTGTGCGTACATCGTTACGCACATTGGCATCTTCAGCGATTCTCTCGGCGACGATATCCGAGGCACCAGCATATGCTTCGAGGTCCGTATCGACGCCCTTCTCCGCATTCAAGAATGGACGGGCATATTCTTCGAGCAGTGCATCAACATCGCCTATGTGCTCTGGTTGTTGCAGAATGATTTCGGCAAGGGGTGCAAGCCCTTTTTCACGGGCAACGCTGGCGCGTGTCTTGCGCTTGGGACGATAGGGCAAATAGAGGTCCTCGACCTGTTGCAGAGTCGTAGCCGAGGCAAGGGCAGTATCAAGTTCTGGCGTGAGCTTTCCCTGTTCGCTGATGAGTCTACGCACATCGGTTTTGCGCTCGTGCAGGGCGCGAATAGAGGCAGCTTTATCGGCAATAGCCTGAATTTGCACCTCATCGAGACTGCCGGTCGCCTCTTTGCGATAGCGTGAGATGAAGGGAATGGTATTGCCTTCGTCGAGAAGTGCGATTGTGCGTAGAACTTGTTCGAGTCCTAGATTCAGTTCGGAACGAATAGTTTGTGCGATATCGGTAAGCGACAGTGTAACGTCTGTCGCTGAAGGTGTTGTTTGGGATGCTTGTTCTTGCGTAGCCAAAAAATACGCCTACCTTCCACCTATAGAATATCAATTGAAGAGCATTTCTGCACGAATCGTATCATAGAGAGTCAAGGGACGTGATTTAGGAAGAGCCAGGGCGCCCGTATGGGGAACGCCCTAGTCCCTTACGCTAGTACCTATAGCGTTTTAATGCAGTTTCTTTGTCACCTTCTTTTTGTGATGTGAGGCACCCCACATGCCGCCGAGCCAGCCCAACGTTGAGGCCAGGAGAAGGCCGCCACCCAGGAGGAAGAGCAGGCCGGTCCAGGGTGATTGCGTGGTTGATGAAGAAAAATGAGGATAGACAGGTTGTATGACTTTCCAGGCGCGGGCGAGTTCGTTTGGAGGCACTGTACCGCTAAGCTGCCGTGCGCGTGTTGTGTCGGCCTCGATACGTTGTGCGAGCAGGATGAACAGGCCGATGTAGAGGATGACCCAGAACATGAGCGTACTGGTGATACCAGCCCACATGCCGGACCAACTGCCACGAAAAGAGCTTCCACCACGGCGAGTGGTCATAAAGCCAGCAAAGACATAGAAGAGGAAACCGACGAGCGTGGCGAGATAGAAAGAAGGTTCTTTCTTTATGACCAGGACAAGCACGACCGAGAGCACGGCCTGTATCAGTCCAAACAGACAGCCTTGCCCGAATGGTGTAGGGAGCGGTTGCGCAGAGGCAACGGCAGATTGAGGTACCATTACGTAGCCAGGAGGTGCCGATGGGAGCGGAGGCACAACAGGATATGCGGGCGACGATTGAGCATGCCACGCTGGTTGTGGCACGGCGGCATAGGCATGTATGGGTGATGACTTTTGTGGTACAACGGGACGACTATAGGGAGAGGGTGGCGCGTGTGGGATAGGTCGTCCAACAAGCGTTGTGTCGTTATGAGCATCGAAGGCCGGTTGACGCAGTGCGTTCGAGAATTCTTGCATCGTGGCGTAACGCTGGTCTGCTTGTACGGCTAAAGCTTTGAGCAGGGCGCGCTCTACGGAAAGCGAAAGCGTTGGATTCAATTGACGCGGCGGAATGAGTTCGTCCTCCACACTACGCTGTACAGCAGTCGGAGGCAAGCGATTTGTTAGGAGCAAATACATGGTGGCAGCCAGTGCGTAAATGTCTGATTGTGGGCCTGTCTGTCCCGTGTATTGCTCGATTGGGCTAAAGCCCTGCGAGACGGCTCGTCCCAATGAATTTGTGCCATTACTGTGAGGGTCATAGAGTTTGGTCAGGCCAAAATCGACGAGCACCGTTGTCTGGGATGGCGTAAGGATAATGTTTGCGGGCTTGATGTCGCGATGAACAACGGCGGGCTTGCGGCTATGGAGTTCCTGCAGAATGTCTATGATGGGAAACATCCATGCCAGCACCTCTTGTTCGCTGCACGGTCCCTGTGTGGCGTAATGCGGCTCCTGCTCACCTACATCTGCCATGCGATGACGCGCCACACGATCCCTGAGCAGGTCAAGCAGGTTTTGCCCCTCAATGAGTTGCATCACGAGATAGAAACGACCATTTTCCTCAAGCACATCATATACTTGAGGAAGATTTTCGCTTCTCACGGTGAACAACACGCTTGCCTCTATCAACGCCTGACGACGAGCGGCGGGAGTTACATCATAGGTCTCTTTAATGGCACAAGGACGATTGCCCTCGCTGCGGTCAGTGGCGCGATAGACAGCACCAAAGCCACCGCTATTGATGAGCGAGGCTATGACGTAGGTATTTCCAATTATCGTTCCTGATGTTAATGCGACTGGCAAGCCCATGTGGAAGTGTTTCCTTCTTTCCGATACATCCTATCTATCTATACAGACGTAATTACGTGCGAGTAGTTAAGAATGTTGGAGTCGGAGAGAAGGAATAAGACCGCTACGCGAGAGATGACATTTTGCCGACGTATGTATATAGACAAAAGTATGTATCTATGCGGGCGAAATAAAGTTGTCATCGTGGTTTGTTGAGACAGTATACAGACAGGGACAACATGCGAGTTGCAATCATGCGCTCGTATGATACAATAAGCCGAGATTAACAAATCTATGTATGTGTTGCAGAAGAAGAGAGTAAGCACTTGGAACGAAATGTGATGTTTGAAGCAGACCGTGACCGTGACAAGGCGACTGACTCAGAACGCGATACGCTACAGGACGCTGATCTGAGTAACCTGGCGCAAAGCGACAGTCTACGCCTTTACTTGCGTGAGATTTCGCGCATCCCTCTCCTCAATGCGTCCAACGAGGCACGTTATGCTGAACGAGCCGAGAATGGAGAGAAGGAGGCCAGAGATCATCTTATCGAGGCGAACCTGCGACTTGTAGTAAGTATCGCTAAGAAATATGTTGGTCAAGGGCTATCTCTGGAAGACTTGATTGGAGAAGGCAATATAGGTCTTATCCGAGCAGTCACAAAGTTCGATTATAAGAAGGGCTTCCGTTTTTCCACCTACGCGACATGGTGGATTAAGCAGGCTATCACGCGCTCTATTCTCGAAGGCACGCGTGTTGTACGTCTCCCAGTGTATATCATGGAAGAGGTGATGCGTGTCAAGCGTACCACGCGTCAATTGTATCAAGAGATGGGACGCGAACCAACGCCAGAAGACATTGGTGAGCGCTTGAGCATGCCGTCAGAGCGTGTAAGCGAGCTGCTCATTTGGGCGGAGAAAGTATTCTCGCTCGATGCGCCGCTTTCCGAAGAGGAGGAGAACACGCTCGGCGACATTATTGAAGATGTGCGGGAACGTGGACCAAGCGAAGTGACAGACCAGCATCTCTTACGCGAAGAGATTCGGAAGGTACTGAACCAGCTTACGTTGAGGGAGCGACAGGTGATCGAGTTGCGCTTCGGTTTGGTGGACGACCACGACCACACGCTGGAGGAAGTTGGCAAGAAGCTCAAGGTGACACGTGAACGTGTGCGCCAGATAGAGGAGAGAGCAATTCGTAAGCTCCGCCATCCACAGGCCAGTCGCATTCTGAAAGACTATCTTGACTGACGACTGTATACAACAAGAACTCTTCTGAAAGAATAGGGCATGTAGTGTTGAAGTACAACACTACATGCCCTATTCTTTCAGTAATTTTCGGTACCTTCGGGTGACATACACTATTAGCGTAGTTGTAATACGTTTACTCTGTTAAGAGGATTAGCCGACGTAAGTTTTCAGGGGCGAGCTTGAGGGTTTATAGAGATGAACGAATTAGCGGGTCAGAGTCTGGGTGGGTATCAGTTGGAAGAAGAGATCGGGCATGGCTCGATGGGTGTTGTGTATCGAGGCAAGCAAATCGCACTCGGACGCGAGGTTGCCATTAAAGTTTTGCCAATGGCACTGGCGCGGGATGCTTCCTACGTGGCACGTTTCATTCGCGAGGCACAAATTATCGCGGGCTTGAACCATCCTAATATTGTGCATATTTACGATGCCGGTCAACAACACAAACTGCTTTATTTCGTCATGGAATACATACAAGGTCCCACGCTCTCTAATCTGCTATACCTTGATGGCACGATTCCTCAACATCTTGCGCTTGAATATGGAGCGCAGATAGCCGATGCCCTTGACGCAGCATACAAGGAGCGTGATGTCATTCATCGAGACATCAAGCCCGAAAACCTGATGCTGAATCGCTGGGGGAAAATTAAAGTGATGGACTTTGGGCTGGCGCGCGCTACAGGTCATCAACCTATTACCGTTGCCAAAACACTGGTTGGCAGCATCTATTACGCGTCACCAGAGCAAATATGGGGCGACACGCTCGACAACCGGAGCGATGTCTATGCATTGGGAGTCGTCTTATATGAGATGGTTACTGGCCAACGCCCATTTACTGGACGCTCAATGCCTGAACTTACGCAGGCGATCATCTCTGGTCCTCTACAAGCACCAAGTACACTTAACGAAGAAGTAACGCCGGAGCTAGAACGCATCATTCTTACCGCGATGGCGAAAAATCGCGAGGAGCGTTACGAAGATGCCGGACTTCTGGCACGTGACCTGCGTAGCATACAGCTTTCCTCTACTACAACCTCTGTCTTATCGAGCAGCGAACCTGCTGAAAGTCAGGGGAAGCGCGAGCGTATTACGATGCACCCGCCAAAACGTCCTCAAGCGCAACGCCCCGCATATGAAAACATTATTGTGCCGGTCTTATCACCTGTATCGGAGGATGCAAGTATTTCTCCATTGGGCACCTCTTTACAAGAAGATGCATTCTTCAACACAGCGGATCGCCAGCGGCTTCCGATGGTTATTCCGACAAGCTCAATTGAAGAGCAAGAAACGCTTAAAACAAACTCGACATCGCTTGAGAAGTCAAAGCGCACGTTCTGGGAGCGATTGGTATACTTGTTTAAAGGTGCGTGAGTAACTAAAGAACCGAATGGAGACCAGGACGCCCGCAAGGGGAACGCCCCTACCATAGACGGTCATTCGTCTATGGTAGGGGCGTTCCCCTTGCGGGCGTCCTGGTTTCTGTAAACTGACTAATTGATTATGCAGTTGCAAGGAATGTGTTAAAGCTCTATACTATACCAAAGTACAGGTTCTCAGGAGTATTGCCAGGATGAATCCTTCACAGGTCAATATAGGTGTAGCGTTTGTGGCGGGACTGGTATCGTTTCTTTCGCCATGTGTTTTGCCACTGGTACCAATTTATTTAGCGCAACTTGTTGGACAGAGCGTGTATCAATCGGAGGAGAAGAGACAGGCCCGGCTGGTTACGTTTGTACATGCGGCACTTTTTGTGCTTGGCTTTACGCTCGCGTTTGTGGCATTGGGAGCAACAGCGAGTACGTTAGGCAGTTTTTTGCGCGAACAACAATTTCTTCTGCGACAAATCGGTGGTGTTCTTCTTATTCTAGTTGGACTTCATTTAACTGGCCTGCTCAGAATACCTCTACTCTATTGGCAGAAACGCTTTGAGTTTCGCCCATCGAGGCCCAGCTATGCAGCGTCTGTACTGACTGGCGTCGTTTTCGCCATCGGGTGGAGTCCGTGTGTGGGACCGATTCTTGGGATTATCCTGGCATTGGCGGGGCAAGCGGCAACGCTCAAGCAGGGAGTATTACTTCTATTGATGTATTCGCTTGGACTAGGTGTGCCGTTTCTGCTACTTGGGTTAGGGCTAAATCAGGTGAGCCGAATTTTGAAGTGGTTGAAACCACATCTAGGGAAAATCGAGATAGGAACGGGCGTATTGATGATCGCGGCGGGCGTTGTGATATTTTTCAATATGCTGCTCCAGTTCAATGCACTCTTCCACTTTGGAGCACTGTCATGAGTACCTTCCCTTCCGCAGAACATAGTAGGAGAAAACATTCGACGCGCGTGTTTACGCTTGGCATAGTAGGACTCTCGCTTGCAGTGCTTGCAACGGTACTCTTTTTTCCAGGGGCGTCCGTGCTCAATCGGATGAGTTGGCTTGATAGTGGGATATGTGCGCAGTTCGCGTCGCATTCGTTTTATCCAGGGGGCGAGAGGTTGCCGCTGTGCGCACGGAACACGGGCATCTATCTCGGTTTTCTTGTTACGCTGACAACGCTGTATGGCAAGGGAAAGGGGCGAGCACAGCAGTTGCCACGTTGGTCGCTTTTCGCGGTGCTGATTGCGGGTGTGACGATGCTTGCGGTTGATGGCATGAATTCGTTCTTACTTGACGTTGGCATGCAGCATCTTTATACGCCCAATAACCTGTTACGGCTAGCGACAGGGCTGGTGACAGGATTGGCGATGGCGATGCTGTTGCTACCAATGCTGAACCGCTTATTGTGGCGTGGCTATAGTGAGATACGTAGTGTGACATCCTGGCAAGAGCTGCTGACCTACGTTCCAGTGCTTGTTATGTGCTTTTTTGTAGTCGCTTCACAAAACACGCTGGTACTGTATCCAATTGCACTTTTGAGCACTGGTGGGCTGCTGCTCGCTTTGGGAAGCCTGAACCTGATTGTACTGGTTGGTGTGAGTAGGCGCGACGAGACATTCGAGCGGTATCGTGAACTCGTGCCGTTTCTAGGCATGGCACTACTTTTTGCGGTTGGAGAGATGCTGCTACTAGCACAAACGAAGCTAATGCTTCTTCACGCACTCGGTCTGTAGACCGAGGAATGAAGAAGCGTCAGCCTTCTTCTAGTTCCATGCGCATTTCTTGCTCGAACTCGGCGTCAATGACAAGCGTACCAGTACGTGATGAATGAATAAGATACATGACCTTTTCACGAAGATACTCAGGAGCACGCTCGGCAACACAACGCTCGTGAATGAGTCGCTTGATGCTCAGGTCGAAGTGAAAACGGCAGTCGCACTGTTTACAGGTTTCCAGGTGCTGCTGCACAATAACAATTTCTTCATCGCTCAGTTCTCGATCTATATAAAGATGGAGGCGAGCGACGGCCTCAACGCAATCCATACAGTCATCCATAAAGCTTTCTCCTACGCGGGTGCATCATCCTCTATGCTCATTCTAACATATCTTGCGGAGGATTCTATTCCATTTTGGTGTCTTACGTATAGAAGGATGATGATTTTTTGTGCGATTGGAGGAGGATGTGTGAATTGTATAGCCAATAAATCGTACGTGGACGCCGTAAACGTGGTCCACGTACGATTTATTGTGCATGATGGTGCATGCAACACTATTCGCCGAGCGAGAGGACGGCCATGAATGCTTCTTGTGGGATTTCCACATTGCCAACCATTTTCATGCGCTTTTTGCCTTCTTTTTGCTTTTCGAGTAGTTTGCGTTTACGGGAGATGTCGCCGCCGTAACATTTGGCGAGCACGTCTTTACGCATGGCTCTGACAGTTTCACGAGCGATGATTTTGGAGCCGATGGCGGCCTGAATTGGGACCTCAAAGAGTTGGCGTGGAATGAGACCACGCAACTTCTCGACGAGGGCACGGCCTTGATAGTAGGCTTTATCACGATGGATAATCAGCGAGAGCGCATCGACAGGATGGCCATTGACGAGAATGTCGAGTTTTACAAGCTCGGACGTTTGATATACGCCGAAGCTGTAGTCGAGCGAGGCATAGCCCTGTGTGCGCGATTTCAGTTGATCGTAGAAGTCGATAATAAGTTCTGCTAAGGGCATATTATACGTAAGCAGTACGCGCGTGGCCTCGATATATTTGACTTCCTTGAAGATGCCACGACGCGTAATCACAAGGTCCATGATGGTGCCGATGTAGCTAGCAGGTGAGAAAATCGAAATGTCCATCATTGGCTCCTCGATGTCCTCGATCTCGTTGGCGGGTGGCATTTCTGATGGGTTATCGACCTCGACAAGATCGCCGTTGGTTTTCTGGACGTGATATTCGACGCTCGGCGCGGTGGCAAGGATATCCAGGTTATATTCGCGCTCGATGCGTTCCTGGATGATTTCCATATGCAACAGGCCCAGGAAACCACAACGGAAGCCAAAGCCGAGCGCATTCGAGGTCTCTGGCTCGTAGAAGAGCGAGGCGTCGTTCAAGCGCAAACGGTCTAGTGCGTCGCGCAGGAGGGGGTATTCATTGCCCTCGACGGGATAGAGGCCGGCGAACACCATTGGTTTGGCGGGTTTGTAGCCCGCCAACATCTCGACCTCGCCTAGAGCGGCTGGGATGGTGACGGTATCACCGACGCGGCAATCTTTGACATTTTTGAAGCCGGTGGCGATGTAGCCAACCTCGCCTGTGGTGAGTTCGCCGACTGAGGTGAGACGTGGGTGAAAGTAGCCAGCTTCAAGGATATCAGTTGTGCTTCCAACGGCCATCATCGAGACGCGCTCGTCTGTACGTAGTTTGCCATCGACAACGCGCAAGTAGGCAATCACGCCTTTGTAGGCATCGTAGTGTGAGTCGAAGACCAGTGCGCGTAAGGGCTTGTCCGGGTCGCCTTGGGGCGGTGCAATCTGTTGAATGACCGCTTCGAGAATATCTTGTGTGCCGATGCCCTCTTTAGCGGAGGCGAGAATGCACTCTTCCCCTGGAATGCCGATGACCTCCTCCACCTCTTTCTTCACCTTTTCAGGGTCGGCACTGGGCAGGTCAATCTTGTTAATGACCGGAATAATGGCGAGATCGGCTTCCAGCGCGAGATAGAGGTTGGCGAGCGTTTGGGCTTCGATACCCTGTGTCGCGTCGATGACGAGCAGAGCACCCTCACAGGCGGCAAGGCTACGCGAGACCTCGTAGGTGAAATCGACGTGTCCGGGAGTGTCGATCAGATTCAGTTCGTACTCCTCGCCGTTGAGGGCGGTATAGCGCATGCGAACGGCCTGGGCTTTGATGGTGATACCTTTTTCGCGCTCTAAATCCATCTGGTCAAGCGTCTGCTCCATAAGGTCGCGTTTGGAGACGGTACCGGTAAACTCTAAGAGCCGGTCAGCAAGCGTTGACTTGCCGTGATCGATGTGTGCGACGATACAAAAATTTCTAATATGAGCTTGATCTGTCATGCAAGAATGCCTCCACACAACACCTCATCACCATCAGTGCCGCCATAAAACACGGCTGCTTGTCCAGGGGTGATAGCCCGTTGTGGATTTTGTAATGTGACCTGTACGCGGTTCCCCTCGATGGGAGTCACTAGAGCAGGTTGTTCGATAGCCTTGTAGCGCACCTTTACTCGTGCATCAAATGGTGCGCTGGGCGTTTCGCCACTTAGATAATGCATATTTCCGACAATGAATGTGTGCTTTTCCAAAGCCACAGCAGGGCCAACAACAATTGCATTTCGCTCAGCATCGATGTCAAGTACGTGCAAGGGTTCAGAGGAAGAGAGGCCGAGGCCCTTGCGCTGCCCACTGGTATAGTATGCGAGGCCACGATGCCGACCTAAGGTCTTGCCTTGCTGGTCGTAGATTGGACCGGGCTTTGGCACAGTGATCAGTGATTTACTGGAATGCACAGCACCTGCACCGACCAGTTCTGGCTCATAGTCACCGTGCTTGGCGGCGTAGCGATCAATGAAGCCACGATAGTCATTTTGCGCGACAAAGCATATTTCCTGGC
>CAXTUE010000030.1:10763-16556 GCA_964247355.1 uncultured Ktedonobacteraceae bacterium
GGTCATGCCACGCTCGGCGGCCATTGCGCGCACCTGCGGCTTTGTGTACTCACCGAGAGGAAAGCAGGCATGGGCGAGTTGGTGTTGATTGAGCACATGTAAAACATAGGACTGATCTTTTTCGGGATCGATTCCGCGCCGGAGTCGTCGTTTGCCCGTGATGGGGTCGTCATCTACGCGTACATAATGCCCGGTTGCGAGATAGTCGGCATCCAGTGCCAGGGCACGATTGAGCAACACGGTAAAGCGAATATGGCGGTTACAGTTCAAGCATGGATTTGGTGTACGCCCTGCGACGTAATCTTCGTAGAAAGAGTCGACTATTTTATGCTTGAACTCTTCTTCCACATTGACAAGGTAGAAGGGCATATCGAGCATACGTGCGACACGACGGGCGTCATCGACGGACTCCAGAGAGCAACATTTATTTTGTACGACGCGCTCAACACCGTCGTCCTCGGACTCGATAACCCCTGGTTCGGACCAGAGGCGCAACATAATACCAATGACTTCGTGACCCTGCTCTTTGAGCAGTGCGGCGGCGGCTGAGCTATCCACGCCGCCGCTCATTGCGACGACAATTCGTGCCATGATGTTTTTCCTGTGTGAGAATATCTAATCGTTAAATTGAAAAGGGGTAGTTATATTTTATCAAGCCACATATAAAAAAGGACTAGCCTGAAACGGGCTAGCCTCCTTGCTGTAGCGTTGTTTTTAGGTTTGTAAACGGTACAATAATGTCCTGCTTTGCCACATTTAGGTTAGCATAATAGGCTGTTTTTGTCAAATTTCGGCATTGCCCCACTCGACGATATTTCACGTTTCGTGTATAATAGCGCAAAGATAGTTAGAGACGCTCGAAAAGCTCCTGGGCTGTCGGGCAGGGAGGAACATATGCCAAAGAAAGCAACGCCTGCACGAAGTGGAGTGCAACGGACGAAACCGAAGACACAAAAGAGTTTTGAGCTAGTTCGGTCAGTGACACAGGTTCAAGAACGTGAGATTGAAGAGACGACGGCAACGATAGAGGAGCCAACCTCGGTCAAAGAGATGAGTGAAACATCGTCTGCTGTCGGGGTCTCATCAGAGCTAGCGGCACTACCCACTGTGCCGCAGAAGAAAGAAAAGTCTAGTAGTGTCGCAACTGAAGTTGCGCCAGAGCTGGCCACGCTAGCAACAGTGCCACAGAAAAAAGCGAAGTCGGCCAATGTAGCAACGGAGGTTGCGCCTGTTGAGACGATAACACCAAAGGCACCAGCGACCGTGGAGACGCCTATTACGGCTGTGAAAGGCAGTGCTTCGGCACGGATGGCGGCGCGCAAGAATACGCAACGCACACAGCGTAGTCAAGCAACCTTGATCACGGCGGAACATTATTCCTATGTACGTAGAGACCTCGCCTTTATCGCTATTCTTGCAGCAATTATGTTTATAGCGATTATCGTCCTCTACTTCATTCCAGGGATTGGAGTCTAAGACAGATAGCGGATAGAAATGAGTGCAAACATCAAGAAGCACTGACACTACTGGGTCAGTGCTTCTTGATGTTTGGATTCGATACTGTGTATACACGAGTACTACATTCTTATATGTGTTGCCCTGCTTAGTGTACCAACGGGCTTGTGCCCAATCCTGTGGTAACACCGTGGCGATGGACGGAAGGAATGGTCACGCCCAGCACACGCTGCATCGCCATAGTGTGGCAACAATCGCCCCAATCCTGGAAGAAGCGGCACGTGCAGGTCCACTCGCCATCATCAAAATTTGTGGTATGTACATCGTTCTCACCCTGGAATTTCGCCTCAAAGTGAGTGAATTGAATGCGCTCTGGTTCCTCTGCATAGCGTTTGGCTTTTGCGATTTTGCTGATCATGCTTGAATTCATAAGCTTTCTCCTTGAAAATCTAGCACCCACTTCGCGTCTCCTGAAAGTGCTTCTTACGCTTCTGTGGTGTGGCCTACTACAAACTGCACGTCTATAGGCATTTGTAGTATTGTACAGGAAGACAATATAGGATTTTCGCTCTGTTCAGATATAGCTCGAACAGTTGAAGGGAAGCATCTCCTCCTTTCGCAAATACTTATCTAATCGACCTCTACCTGCGGGTAGAGTAGTGGCCCAAGGAAGGAAGAAGAATCAATGAGCCCAAAGCTAATGAGCAGATGAATAAGCTAAGAAATAAAAAACACCAGGAACATTCTGCTCCCAGTGTGAATTTACGTGTCAAAATCAGTCTGTGTCAACCGCAACAATGCGTCGTGCAATTTCGAGAAGACTGAAAACATTCACATTCCACTTCTCACCCAGCAACTGGCTGGATGTACATGACTTGATGCCGAACAAACTCAGAACAACGGTGTTAGAATCGTCTAGGCTGCTATGTACGCCGGAATATGCTTTGCTAATGAACAGAATTATACCATAGAGAGTGTCGAAAGTCTAGCCTATTGGATAGGAGATTTCAAAAATAGTTAGTTCTAAGTAGCAGCAACAAAATCGCGTTCGCGGTTTTGTTGCTGCTACTTAGAACTATATAAGAGGTTAGGATGTTACGGCGATTGTGCGTTGTGTATTGACAAGATTGCTGTAGACGTGCTCCATCTGGTCTGCGACGCTTTGCCAGCTAAAGTGTAAGACAGAGCGACGCGCCTCCTGTTGTAAGCGTGTCTTTGTCTCGGAATTACGTAAAATGGCATCGAGCCGTTCGGCAAAGAAACCGGGGCAACGGGGGACGAGATAGCCATTTTCGTCATTGCGTACAATGGTTGTTAGACCACCTGCCCGCGTTGCTACCACTGGTGTACCACATGCAAGCGACTCGACAGCGACGAGACCAAAGCTCTCATGATAGGAAGGAACAACCGTCACATCGGCAGCACTATACAGGTGCGGCAAGACGTGCTGTGGCTGCGCCGCCAAGAATTGCACACGGTACTCGATATGGAGTTCCGAGGCGAGAGAACGCAGGTTTTCAAGGTCTTTATCATTGGTTAATGAACCACCAACAAGCAGTATCTGGGCCTTCTCTTCCATCATAGCGGCAGCTCTCAGCAAAACATCGGGTCCTTTAAAGGGATCGAGTCGTCCGGCGAAGAGTAGCAGAGGCTGCTGAATATCTAGCCCTAAGTTTATGCGTTCCTGCGGTTGTGAGTAGGGGACAAACAGTTCAAGGTCTACACCACAGGGTATAACCTGCACTCGATTTCCAGGCACCCCACAGTAGCGCATCATCTGGGTACGCTCTTCGGCAGTGGCAGCAATCACACAATCCACGGACTGCAGCAAGCGTTGCTCCATATCCAGACGTTGTTGCGGTTCCTGCTCAGTGGGATGAGCGAGTTGCTTCAAGTGTGCGAGGGTATGAAACATAGTCGTGTGTGGAATGTCCCACTTCCATGCCAGTTGCATGCCAGCAACACCTGAGAGCCAGTAGTGACTATGCACAACGTCATAGCTCCGTGCTTCTGCATCTGCAAAACTGCTAATGCGCGCGACGAAGGATGGAATGTAGGGGAAAAGGCTATGTTTGGAGAGTGTCGATGGTGGTCCTGCGTCTATATGGATAACGCGCACGTTTGGCGCGAGTTGTACGATTTGTGGCAGATGTTCATTTGTTCTGCGGGTAAAGATATCTACGAAATTTCCGCGACTGCCAAGTTCTGTTGCCAGTTCGCGAATATACACATTCATGCCGCCAGCGTCCTTTGTGCGTCCTGGGCTATCGAGCGGGGACGTATGAACGCTGAGCATGGCGATAGTATACGACATGTTCAGTATTGCTCCTCTTCTCGAATTGTTAGCGACGTTCAGCACAAATGCGGGGCCAGCGTCCTGCGCCGACTAAAGTATTTTGTCCCAGCATGATACACTCCTTTCTTTTATTCGCTAAGGAGAACATTTTATACAAGCTTTCTATTTCTTAGCTGCTTACGGTTGAGAAGTACGTGTACGCAGATCGTTTATTGCCTCAAACATTTCGCGCGAGGCAATGCCTGACCCCTGTGAAATGTCTTTCAAGCAATCGACGCGCAGTTTGAGTGCCTTGTTGAACTCTTGCGGCGTCACTCCTACATAGGAGGCAAGTTCGTTCAGCGTTGCGGAATCGGCATGCTCGAAGGTATCATCGTACTCGTTCCATAACGAAAGTGGAGTTGGAAGGATATCGTCGGGGCGTTGTGGGTCGGCCTGTGGAGTCACAAAATGTGTAGAAAACCAACGGCGACGTGGCGGGTAGCTGCGCCCGACCAGTCCGATGTTGATGATGAGTCCAAGACGGCGAATGTCCTCCGTATTCAGATGCAGGTCCTGGCTATACATATGCAGCACATCGTCAATTGTGTCGGCATGGACGCTTGTGGCGACGCGATAGCCTTTACCGGGCAGTGTAAGGTAGCGGCGTGCAATGCGTCCCCACATGTAGATAGGCAAATGATCGCTTACCTCATTGCATAAAGCGCATGTTGTCTTTGGGTCAATCTCTGGAATACGGGTGAAGGCAAAATTTTCGTACATACCAGACATATAGACAAGGGCGGTACCCTCGGGCAAAAACTGAAGCAATGCATTCAGAGTTGTCGTCTTACCTACACCTGGTTGCGGGTCTGTTGGGCCAGCGACGGTAAGCGAAGCACCACATTCCAGTAATAGCCAGACAAGGCCAGCAGTTTCTGCATCGACACTACCAAGCGCGACGATCTGAGCCACCGAAAGAGGGCGTCGAGAGTCGTAGTGCCAATAGTAGCGTTCATAAGGGTCATGTGGATCAAACATGGTAGTATTCCCTTCGATATATCATCAGAAGACGGGCAGTCACCTATGCTAACTGCTCGCCTTTTTCTTCGGTAGGGGCAGGTTTTTTCAGAATTTCAGGAGTTGGAGCTTTCAACCAGCCGGGATTAGGACTCCAGCCGATGGCGATCACCTGTGGTGGTTGCTCGTTCTCTATCTCAATAATACTTACGGAAGCATTGTCTATGTGAAACGCACCAGCCTTTCCTGCTTCCAGCCCTGAGTAGTGTGCGACCAGGAGTTTAATTACATCAGCATGGGCAACGAATACAGGATAAGGGCCGACAATCTCTTGAGCACGCCAGCGATCAATGGCAGCAACAACACGTTGCTGGACCTGAAGAAAGGTTTCGACGCCTTCAGGTGCAACATTTGGATTGCGCACGTACTCTTTCCAGGCAGGATCGTTCTTCGACACCTCTTCAATGACCTGTCCAGCCCAGTGTCCAATCTGCGTATCCATCAGGTCTGGCTCCAACTGAATAGGAATATCGCGACCTTGTGCAAGAATTTCTGCGGTATCGCGGGCGCGTTCAAGCGGACTACTGATAATAGTACTGATTGGAAGTACGTTAAGGGCCTCAGCCAGCCGTGTCACCTGTTGCCGCCCGTTCTCATTGAGCGCGACACCGGGCAATTGACCTGGTAGGCGATGCTCGACATTCCAGGTTGTTTGTCCGTGACGCACGATGAGCAAGGTTTGTTTCATAGTTGTTTGTTTACTTTCCACACCGGAGCGATCTACGCCAGCGTAAGAAACGCACACCTACCTGGCAGTAGATGTAGAGAAGCTGAAGCCATCTCCCGACAAATGATGCGCTATGGACCAGGAAAGTTACTCTTACGCGACGTTTTTTTATAGTTCCTCGATGGCGAGTTATCTGCATTGCTTCTCAACGACTCAACCATACACTCGCCACGAGTCGATGCTTCTGGAGTCAATCTTGACCACAATTCGTTGTTTCTTATTGTATCAGAATACAACGGACGCCCACAAGGGGACT
>CAXTUE010000031.1:0-9512 GCA_964247355.1 uncultured Ktedonobacteraceae bacterium
AATACAGTACCAGTAGAGCTACACTCAAATTCCGCACATAGCACGTCCTACCCAGTTGATCTTGAGATACAAAGCGTGACGCAATGGGAGAATCGCTGCCCCTGTGGTCAATATCCGCCCAATGTGCCAACCATCTGTCCACATGCTGCTGCATTGCTCTATCAATGGCTAGCACGTCCAATGGTCTTTGTGACTGATGCTCCTCCACTCGAAATACCTTTGCACGAAACACAAAACGGGAGCCTGCCCAAAACGGGTGATCTTGTGTCCCACTCGTTACGTCCACTGAGCATACGCAAACCAACTTTGCAACAACAGGGGCCAGCACCACTCAATAATCTTTCCGACATGCTTACGCTGCTTGGACTAAGCGATCTACGTGGCATTGCACGGGAGTATGATGTCGTCACTAACGGCATGAACAAGCAGCAACTCACGGATGCTATTCTGACAGAGTTGCAACGTCCCGAAGCTGTACGCAAAGTAGCTGCGACACTTGAAAAACCACAACGTCAACTTCTGGCCGCTTTGACGCTAGCTGGTGGCTCAATGATGGACGAAGATTTACGTGGCCTCTTTGAGCGTTTCAATCTAGGGCAACCTAACCAACTTCAAAATGTGCTACTCGCCTTACAAGGCAAAGCTCTGCTCTTTCGCACAAGTTTGAATGGCTCTTCACAACAACGTATTGGTTTGCATGGCGTCCTGCTGGATGTTGGTTGGTTTGTGCCATTAGAGGTACGCACCGCCCTGCGCGTTTCAACTCCGGTGACCCTCTTTGACGTACACAGTAGTGACGTGCATACACTTAAGAAGGCCGACCCATATGCTTTAGCCGCAACTCTAGTACTGGTTGCACGCATGCTAGATGGTACGCAAGCAAGTAGCGAAAATGGAAAAGAAGACCGTCTTGCACAGGTTCGTCCTGCTGGCTCTTTTGCCGCCCGAAGTACAGGACCGCTCACTGGCGATGGCTCAATTCCTTTGCCTCCACCTCCCGACGAGCCAGAGTCGTCGCTTATCTCAATGGAGCAAACATCCCTTTCTGCCTCACCTGCCCTGCTGCGCTTTGCAACTCGCCTTTTACGGCTCGCGGATATTGTGCATAAAGATGATAAAGGCTCTGCTCATCTGCGCGTTCTTCCAAACACAGCGCAATTATTGCTTGGTCCAACACGCGATGAGGTGTTACACGATCTTTTTGAATTGTGGCTCACACACAACTCCTACGAAGACTTATTTGCTCTCATCGAAGATGGACTTCGCCTACGATGCCGCACGGTCTCGTTGAATCATCCTATTCTTCGTTCAGGCGAGTTAGAGGCTGAGAATAGCGAGGCGCGTCAATCTCTTATCGCGCTTCTGACAGAGACGCCAATTGAGCAGTGGATTAGCTTCAACGCGTTCGCTCGCTTTGTCTACCGGATCAACCCGCTCTTTTTGCAGAAGCGGCAACGTCTCTATGCTTCGCCACACTGGTGGATTGAGCAAGAAGAGGGGCACCCTTTGCAGCCTTCTAAACTCAGTGATTGGCTACATGCCGAAGCAAACTATCTCTCGCACCTGTTACGTGGTCCGCTTCACTGGTGGGGTGCATGCGATATCGCGCTCTCTAATGAGGGACGACTACTTGCGTTTCGTCTTACGCCTTTTGCTGAGTGGCTTTTAAATGGAATGATGGGCGAGCAGGATGTATCCAAAGCTACTCCTCCTTCGCTCGTCTCCTCTATAGAGGTGGTCGACGAGCAAGAGGTGCTTATTGAGTGTTCTGTAACAACGTGGCCCACGATTCAAACAATGGAAGCGTTTAGCGAAGCCGCTGGCATACGCGACAATCGGCTCCTCTATCGTCTTACACCGAGAGCGGTAAGCCAGGCGTTAAGCGAAGGACGCCAACCGGCTGCTTTATTAGCCATGCTGCAAGTGCTTCAAACGCAAACGAGAGCACTTCCTACAAGTTCAGTGGCGCGACTGCTCGCTCAATTAGATCGTTGGGTGGCCAGCTATGGACGTGTGCGTATCTATAGAGAAGTACATATGCTGGAAGCAGCCGATGCCTCGGTCATGCGCGAGTTATCTGCGACGACGCCTATAGACGAACAGATCGTACAATCAATTTCGCCGACACTACATATTCTCAAGCGGTCCGGGACCGATTCTATCATTGATGATCTCAAGAGGCGTGGGCAAACTCCACTTCTACATGACGAGGAATAAGTAATGGAACAGAGCGATGTAGATTTATTGCAGGCAGTCCCCGAATATCATCTGCAAACGGTGCTAAAGGGGCGGCTCACGCGAGACCAACAATCGCCAGCTACAACAACACTGCCGACAGAACCTTTAGAGATCGCGCAATACCTGCTTAACCGTCCCGACCTTGTGCGTATTATACAAGCACTTGGAGCCGCCGAAGCATACATTCTGCGTGAACTGGTTGCCTGTGGGGGCCGTGCTAATAGCCGTGATCTTGCGCTCTACCTCGCAAATGGCGATATACTTGCAAGTCTGAAACAAGAAGTGCAGCTAAATGGTTCGGACGGGAGACAGGCTGCGAAGAGTACGACGAGTCTTAGCATTCCACCGCAGTATCCTGTTGCGCATCCACATGGCATTTTTGAGCAATCTATACGTTACCTATTGCTGCAAGGGTTGCTGTACTGGGGAAAGCAAACAAACTATGTCGGACGCGATTACGCAAACGGCATTCACGATGGCGTGTTGATTGTGCCAGAAGCTGTGAAGACAATTGTGCGCGAATTATGGGGTAGTGAGGAGCCATTCAGTACATTTCTCGCTCGTCATGAGGCTAGCGTGGAAAGCGAGGACGTTGGCGAAGGTGTACGAAACCTGCAACGTGCCCTCTATCTTTACTGGTCGCTGGTTGCCTCACAGCGCGAAGGATTGCCCCTCGTCACGAATGGACTGCTCGCGCGCGCCGCTTTACGACAGGTCATGGATCACATGGGATATAGTGGTCAGACACAGAGAATACTGGGCGAAATGGTACGGCAGGAAACGGATGTCCCCTATCTTTTGTTTCTGCGGCTTCTCCTGATGAGATTGAAGCTGCTTGTTGAGCGACAGGGCACGATACATGCGCTCAACGCCGAAGCATTCTTCGCCCTCCCGCTTTTCGAGCGCGCACGTCGGTGTTACATGCTCTGGCAAGATACATCCTTCTGGAACGAGATGCTCTACTTGCCGGATATCAGTGTGCGTCCAGGCCCATCACCTCTTGAACCGCCACACGAGGAAACAATGCGGGGACGGCATGTTGTGATTGAACGAATCGAACATGAACATCTTGATGAGGAGCATGACCTAGCCACCTTTATCGCACGCACCAAGCTCTACGCTCCCTACCTGCTCTTTCCGCGCCACTATGGACCACGTGCGGAACGCTATATGAGTAGTAGCAACCCCTACGGTTGGGACTTCCGGTTACGACGTGGCTGGCTCACTCATCGTGAAGGTTGGCATATGGTTGAGGGCGGTTTCATTCGTGCCGTTATCACTGGCCCACTTCACTGGCTGGGTGTGGTTGATGTTGACAACGACAACACACCAACAACATTTCGCATGACCTCCGGTGCTCTGTTCCTCTTGAGCGATACTCCACCTCGCGGCGATGAAATCCCAACCGGTCGTCTCATTGTACAACCAAACTTTGAGCTTGTCGCGCTGGCACCCACCTCTGAAGCTTTGTTGGTCAAACTTGATCGTTTTGCGGAACGTGTCAGTCTGGAACATATTGCGCAGTATCGCATCACAAAAGCTAGTGTGACGCGCGCGATACAGACAGGGCTACATGCAGAGGATATCAAGGCTATATTAGAGCAAGCATCCGGTGGTAACGTGCCACAAAACGTACACTACTCACTTGTAGAGTGGGAGCGTCAGGCGCGGCGTGTTGAGATGTGGCGTAACGCAATCCTGCTAGAGGTAGATGAGCCTGTATTACTGGATAGACTCTTCGCTCATGAGCAGACACGTCCTCTCCTGGGTCGTCGTCTCTCGCCATGCCTTGTTGAAGTACTACCACAACAACTACCTGCGCTGCAAAACTTTCTCTTGCAACGCGATTATCTGCCCTCGCTTGTCACCGCTCCTACACAGGATATCGTATCGGACAATGGACATCTCGCCATACGCGAACCGCAATGGCGATTGCACGAAGATGGTTTGCTTCAACCCTTTTATGCCGTCACCGACCTTTACCTCATGGCGGCGGTGAATCGTTTCAGTGACTCTGACGATATGACGGGCTGGCGCAGAATCACACCAAACGCGCTGCAACGTGCGCAGGCAGCCAATTTCTCGCTCGATGCCATCATGCATTTCCTGAACCAGTACTGTGCGGGCGGTATTCCTCCCTCTTTTCTGATTCGACTCAAACTCTGGGGAGGCGGTTATTCAGGGCAGCACACCGTCATCGTCGAAAATACTCCAATGCTTCGCCTCTCAGCATCCATTCTACAGGACCTGCGCAACGATGCAGAACTCTCTCCTCTCCTCAGCACCGAGTTAGAGCGCGAGAGCCGCCTCGTCCACGTTCAGCCGGAACATATCGAACAGGTCGTCGAGCTATTGAAAGAGCGCGGGTTTGTGGTAGAGTGAAGAAACTGTCAATTCTCATGTGGCAGGAACCAGGGCACCCGCAAGGGGAATGCCCTGGCCGTGTGTGCTACTCCACCATTGATCTCCGAACCTCGATTACCTGGTCGCGCAACTGGGCTGCTTTCTCAAAGTCGAGTTGCTTAGCGGCATTGCGCATTTGCGATTCCAGGTCTTTGATGAGGCGTACTGCTTCATCCTTCGGAATGCCTGCGAGAGCAACCGAGGTAGCTTTGCCGTCTGTACCTGCTCCACCGCTCATAGCCTGGATACGCTCGGTGAGGGAGCGAATTTCTTTTTTGATACCGCGCGGTGTAATGTGATGGTCCTCATTAAAGGTGGTCTGAATAGTGCGGCGACGGTTAGTCTCATCAATGGCGCGCTGCATTGACTTTGTGATATTGTCAGCGTACATAGTGACGCTACCATCGACGTGACGGGCAGCACGCCCAATCATCTGAATCAGTGAGCCTTCCGAGCGCAAGAAGCCTTCCTTATCGGCGTCGAGAATGGCGACCAACGATACCTCTGGCAGGTCGAGTCCTTCGCGCAACAGGTTGATACCTACCACGACATCATACACGCCGAGACGCAGGTCGCGCAGAATTTCGACGCGCTCAATCGTGTCGATTTCTGAGTGCAGGTAGTGAACTTTGATGCTCAACTCTTGCATATAGTCGGCAAGGTCCTCGGCCATTTTCTTGGTCAGCGTTGTCACGAGCGCACGTTGACCACGCTCTGTACGCTCACGAATTTGCGCCAGCAGGTCATCGATCTGGCCTTTGGTTGGCTTAATGGTAATCAACGGGTCGATAAGCCCTGTTGGACGAATCACCTGCTCAACAATCGCCTGACTGTGCTCGTATTCATAGGGGCCAGGAGTTGCCGAGACGTACAAGGCTTGATTCACATGACGTTCAAACTCGGCGAAGGTCAGAGGACGGTTGTCCAGTGCCGACGGCAAGCGAAATCCATAATCGACGAGTACTTGCTTGCGCGAACGATCACCCGCGAACATGCCGCGTACCTGTGGTAAGGCAACGTGCGATTCGTCGACGACGAGCAGATAGTCGTCCGGCAAGTAGTCGAGTAGTGTCCACGGTTGCTCACCCGCCCCACGACCCGCAAGGTGGCGCGAATAGTTTTCGACGCCAGAGCAGAAGCCGGTTTCGCGTAACATCTCGATGTCGAAGTTTGTACGTTGCTTCAAACGGGCGGCTTCAAGCAACTTGCCCTCGGCCTCAAGCTCTTTCAGGCGCGCTTCTAGCTCGTTCTCGATCAGGTTGACCGAGGCATTGAGCCGCTCTTGCGTCGTGACCCAGTGCTTGGCGGGATAGATATCGAGGCGTTGACGCTTACCTAGCACCTCGCCAGTCAGAGGATCGATCTCGGTCATGCGCTCGATTTCGTCGCCGAAGAACTCAATGCGCACAGCAACATCCTCATAGGCTGGAAAGATTTCCAACACGTCGCCACGTACACGATAGCGGCCACGAACAAAGTTGGCATCGTTACGCTCGTACTGAATCTCGTTCAGGTGGCGCAGTATCTTATCACGGCGTCGCTCATCGCCCACTTTAAGCGTCAAGACGACCTCGCCATATTCCTCTGGACTACCCAGACCATAAATACAGGAGACGGAGGCGACGATCAGCACATCTTTGCGCTCGAAAAGGCTACGGGTCGCGGAAAGGCGCAGCTTCTCAATCTCTTCGTTGAGCATACTCTCTTTCTCAACATAGGTATCCGAGCGCGCAATATAAGCTTCCGGCTGATAATAGTCATAATAAGAAACAAAGTATTCAACAGCATTATTTGGGAAGAACTCTTTATATTCACTATAGAGTTGGGCGGCCAGCGTCTTGTTTGGTGCAAGCACAATCGTTGGTTTCTGCACCTCTTCGATAACCTTTGCCACCGTATACGTTTTACCGCTCCCTGTAACGCCCAGCAGTGTTTGGTGTTTGTAACCCGCGCGAATGCCCGCCGCGAGTTGTTTGATGGCCTCTGGCTGATCGCCAGTCGGCTGAAAGGGGGACTCTACCTTAAATTCTGGCATGGTCTCGCAATCCTTGAGTAGAATATTTTTTCTAAGTATCCTTCTTATTATACCATTTTTTGTGGCAAAATATTCCCCTGAACCGTTTTGTTGTGTGGGCCGTGATATAAGAGTACATTCTATCTTACTGTTTTTTGGAGGATTTCTCTATGTCTTTTCTTTATAAGAATACCTTGCCTCGCACTTTTAATGGGCGGGCAATTGCTAGTATGCTTGGTTTATTGCTGCTACTTGCTCCGCTTGCCAGTTGTGGTGGTGGGAGTGGAACTACAACAAAGCCACAACTTTTTACGACGCTGAATCTCGGCATTCCAAATGAGGCCATGAATTCGCCGATTACGGGGCAGTTAGATGGGAACACGCAGTTGCATGTGCGCGTTACATTTAAGATGGACCCGAACGCTCTTAAAAAAATGGAGGGTCAGAAGATACAGCCGGGTCAACAATCGAACCTGGAAAATGCAGCTAATAAGATCGGAATTGATGATGGGACGTACCAGAAAATTAAGAATTTCTTCAATCCTTCTGGTATTGCACTGAAACTGAGCAAGCTGCGTACGCATTTAGCCGTTGATGCAAAGGCGAGTACGCTTGCGAAACTCCTCCAGACAACATTTGTCACGCGTAGTTATCGCGGCACAACCTTTTATGCGCCCAAAACGGACCCTAAGGTGCCAACATTTCTTGCAAATTCCATCGAAGTAATTACTGGACTTGATAACTACAGTACCAGGCCACAGCATGCATTCACCATGCAGTTCAATACACCTGCTCAGAAACAGCAACCTGCGCAGAACTGTCAGCCGCAACAAGACACGTTACTCCCAAGAGATGTTGCTGGCTCGTACGGCTATGACCAGCTATGGCAGCGCGGCTTGAATGGCGAAAATATGACCGTCAACCTTGTAGAGATCGATGGCTCATACAAAACAGATGTGGACAACTATCTTTCCTGCATCAATTTCAAGGGAAAGGTTTCTACAATCAACGTGGATGGGAAGCCAAGCACGGCATTAGGCGAGTCGACGCTTGATATTCAGATGGTGGCAGGTCTCGCACGTTCCGCAAACATCAAGGTGTATCAGACGGATGGTGACGCAGCCAATGATATCTGGACAAATGTCAACGACATGCTTCAGCAAATCGCTGACGATAATGTCAACAATGCAAGTAGTGGAAGCGTTGTTAGTATTAGTCTTGGTGCAGCTGAACAGCAAGTATCGTCGAACGATGTACGGGCAATTGATAGTAGCTTGCAACAGTTGACACGTGCCGAGCACATGACCGTGTTTGTGGCAAGTGGTGATTGTGGCGCGTTCACTACGCGCCAGTATGGAGACCTTTCCGTCAGCTTTCCCGCCAGCGATCTCTATTCAACGGCTGTAGGCGGAACTATTCTTCAGATCAACAGCAATCGTGGCAGAGCAAACGAGATTGTCTGGTCCGATGGCTCGAACCAGTCCAAGTGCACCAATCAATGGGGAAGCGGAGGTGGCAACAGTGTTATGTTTCCACGCCCACCGTGGCAAAGTGCTGCAGGTGTACAGAACAGCAATTCGCGTAACATGCGCCAGGTGCCGGATATCGCGGCGGCTGCCTACGGTCTTGCGGTGTACTTTAAAGGACGTTGGGGATCAGTTGGCGGTACAAGTGCCGCCGCGCCAATCTGGGCGGCTGGCCTTGCGCTTGTTAACGAGGGCATGATAAAGCAGGTAGGTAAATTCAACTATGGCCCACAAATCTTTTACCTTGCCGCTAATAAAGCAAATGGAACGCAGCCTTACTTTGATGTGACCCGTGGCAACAACCTGTACTTTTCTGCTGGTTCGGGCTGGGACTTCGCGACCGGTTTAGGGACGCCCAACTTACCTGGCTTTTATCAGGTGATGAGTGGGATATAGCAAATACTAGGCGGGTCAAAATTTTTTGAGATTTAAAAATTAACCCGCGTGTTTAGATTATTTCTCACATAAAAAACATACTTATTATATTATTAAAATAAAAATACCCCCCCCCCGCCTATTTGGTCGTGATGTAGACGACAAGCAACTAGTGACATAACTCACACGTTAATCCTCAAGCTTGTGTTACAGTAGAGGCAATCGAACGTCTCTTTAGTCAAGAAAGCTTAGCAATAGAAGGAGGATTGACGATGACCCAACCCCCATCGCGTCTGTGTCCAACCTGTGGGATGCCGGTAGCAAACGGGCAACGTTTTTGTTCAAACTGTGGTTCTCTGGTCAATGAGGAAGGCAATAGACCGACCGCGTTGAGCGGCGAAAATCCTCAGGTAACAAACATGGAAACAGTAGCAGGTACACCTACGCCTCCACCGCCGCCACACTATGACGGTCCTGCGTATACACAGTATTCGAGCGAAGGACAGTACACTCCACCGCCTCCACCTTATCAAGGTCAGGTAGCAGGACAGGCACCACTCGCTCCTCCCGCTTATGCAACACCACAACGGGGAAGCTCTGGCAGGGCGTGGCGTCGTGTTGGCTGTATCGCTGGCATCGTGTTATTGCTTATGCTCGGTATTTGCGGTACGGGAGGCTACTTTCTCTATAGAGGAGCCAACACTGTAGTGAGTAGCGTTCAACAAACCGCGACTGCTACAAACAGTTATAGTAGTAGCGGAGGTGTTACTGATGTCACGCCCACTCTAGGCCCAACGAAGTCTACGTCCGTAGGTTCTACGATTACCTATGCCAGCAACGATATAACTATTGTGAATGTGCAGCAAGCGCAGAACTTTGCCGACGATAGCAGCACATCGCAGTTGACAGGTGTTGCTCGTCTCAATATCAAGGAGCAGAACAATGCATCCCGATCC
>CAXTUE010000031.1:9552-10171 GCA_964247355.1 uncultured Ktedonobacteraceae bacterium
GATGGAAGTCAAGTCGAACCGCTTAATGTACAACACGATATTTCACCAGATGCATCCATCACACGCACTAATTGGCTAGATTTTGCTGTTCCTACAACTGTTGACCCAACAAAGCTGACATTGATATTGGGAACTGTCGCCGATGCACAGATCAGCATCCCCTTAACTGTGAATGCTGATTTGACAAAATACAAACCAAGAACATCGAGTCCGAACAAGACCTTTCAGCACGAGGGCTTGAATTGGACGATGACAGGTGCAATGGCGAGCTTGAGCAGTAAGGCGGTACAGGCGAAAAAAGGCATGATGTATGTCACGGTTGATTTCAAAATCGACAATCCCTCGCAAAGTAATGTCACTGAATATTGGAACTCGTACATGCGTCTCAAAGTAGGTGATACGGTAAATTCTCCCGATTCAAATACCGACTTTCCAACAGAATTCTCTGCTGGCTCATCGGGAAAGACTGCTAGTGCCATCTTTCTTGTACCGCAAGGAAGCACCTCGTTCACCTTTATTCTTCTCGCTAACTCATCGGGAGCAGTACCCCAAACCACAGCAGACTTTCAAATTGCATAAGTCACATGAAATACAGACGCCGATGAGCAAAAGAGCGGCC
>CAXTUE010000031.1:10181-13516 GCA_964247355.1 uncultured Ktedonobacteraceae bacterium
ATACATAAAAATACCATACTCCACATAAAAACCACCCCCCCTTCCCAAAGTCCGCGCACTTGCTGACGCGCGTCTGTATTTCATGTGACTTATTTTGTTGTGCTTTTTGTAAGAATTTCTAGTTTGCCCACACCATTGGTAATACTTAGCGCGAGAATGCGGCCATCGGCAAGCCAGAGAGGGTTCGTTGCGTTTGTTCTTGGAAAGGTTATCTGCGCACCATGTAACACGTGCACGGCCATCGTTCCTCCATCGCTATAGATAAGCGCATGGCTGTCAGTCGCCCAACTCCATCCAAGCAGTGTATGCTGTGGCGTCACCGTAAACACCTCTTTGTGTGTTGTGGTGTCGAGTGTATGTAGCGAAGTTGGAGTTGGTGAATGTATTTGCTCATATGTAAGATAGTGTCCATCGGGTGAAAAGACAACAGTGCCAACTGCGGCATCACTTGTCAAAGGCAAGGCATGGATGTTACGAGTGCTCATATCCATAATGTAAATTGTACGTCCTGGCTGACTTAGTTGTTGTAGAGAAGGCGTTTGGCCTGCCGTCGTGATAATTGCAAGCTCTTTTCCATTCGGTGACCAGATGAGCCGTTGGACGAGTGATGAAATTGGAAGTGTTGCTAGAAGTTGAGATGCTTGTCCTTTAACAGGCGTAGTGGTCCACAGTTTTGTTGTGCTATGTTCTTGAGTAGCGTAGACAATTTCCTGTGCCGATGTTGGCGACCAACTTGCAGCAAGGGCGGTGTGTCCGAGTGTGTCCATGTACTGGCCCGTGTGAACGAGTGCGAGAAGTGGTTCTATGACACCGTTTGGATAAATGGTTGTGATCAACGCAGAACCATCAGGCGCCCATGCAACATCTCGTGCGTAGCGCATGGCGAGCTTATTGCTACCGGCTGGATTGCTCACATCCGCTGTATACATAACCCCTTGCTCATTAGCGGTTTGATACACGATATGATGTTGCGTGGGATCGAGCGAGACAAGTTGTCCACCATTTGCTAAAGAAGCGGGAGTATCTAACGAGCTACTGACGGTATAGTATGTTGCGAGCGTTACAGGAGGCTGAGATGAAACAGATGTAAACAGATATACCGCGAATGAAAGAATGATAACGAGAGATGCCGCGAATACAAGGACTGGTGCCGAAAGAAAGGTATGTTTAGGACGTGTTGTAATGCGGCGCAGCACGCGTTCACGTTGGGATGCCGTAAAGTGCACCTGTGTTGCCTGTTGCTGTAATACATTAATTATGTGTGTCTCAAGCATTGTCTCAACATCCGTTGGTTGCTGTTGGGAAGTGAAAAACGGTTGCTGAGCATCCTTTCCCTCTTGTCCCTTCATCACGCCCCTCCCTGATGCATGCTCATATGAGGATTGACACCCTTTTGGGTCAACGGTGCGTCTTTCGTTCTCTCTAATTCAACGTGCATAGCACGTCGAGTTTTTTCCAAT
Source organism: uncultured Ktedonobacteraceae bacterium (assembly GCA_964247355.1). Taxonomy (GTDB): domain Bacteria; phylum Chloroflexota; class Ktedonobacteria; order Ktedonobacterales; family Ktedonobacteraceae; genus JBBQVS01. The sequence goes on from CAXTUE010000031.1 coordinate 11,642, forward strand.
GCTGCTTGCAGACGCTTACGAAGCGTGTTTTCGGCGACTCCAAGCATCGAGGCTATCTCTGGCATCGTCATTCGGTGATAGTAGAATAGAACTAATACAGCACGCTGGTTGAGCGGCAAGCGTACTATCGCTTGCTCAACATCCAGCCGATCTTCTATACTACCGCGTACGAAATCAGCACTTTGGATCGAGTCAGCGATAGATGTTTGCGCGAATTGTTCGCGTAGCAGTGCGGCTTTTCTGGCCCATTGTCGTTTAAGACTGATTGCCTGATTGACCACAATTTTTAGTAACCATGCACGTAGGAATGTTGGCTCACGGAGCTTGTTCATATTCTTCCATGCAAGAAGAAGTGAGTCCTGTACGACATCTTTTGCTGCCTCCTCGTCCTGCACTAATAAGTAAGCGGTGCGTAGCAGCAAATTCCCGTATTGATCGGCAATTCTCGCAAACGCACTTTCATCTCCGTTGAGACAACGTGCTACTAACTCTGCTTGCCAGAGTCCATCGCTATTATCGGCTCCAGCACTCTCGCGCCTATTTGTTTGATTAGAAGCTAGTATTTCTTCATCGAAAACACCATCTTCCGGTATTTCTGGTGACACGTCCCGTTCCTCTCAATAAAAATAAAAAAGAGCGATGAGAGTATAGTGACCAATGTAGACGATCGTTACTATGTCACGATGGCGTTCTTGTAGATTCTTCTTCAGTGCTCAGACGACGAGTTTTCAGAAAAAGGGTAGTCAACCTTACTACTTTTCATAAAAGTAAGCGTCTCTATGACAGAACAACATCGATGTGTGTTCATATTACACCTTATGTGGTGCTATCGCAAGAGATTTAGCACTATAAATTCATCCTTTCCCCTTTGTTTCTTCTTAACACATGTATTTGGCCTGTGCATGGATGAGGGCAAAACAACCTGAGAACAGGATGTCCTAACTGTATTCATAAAAGGAGTTCATCAATATGCGCGAAAAGCTTTCTTTAGCAGCATTGATCCATCGAAGCACACTACTGCTTAGCATACTCTCACTTCTCGCTTGTGTAGTATTGCAGTTTACACCCGCATCGGCTGCGCCTGCGGACAATATGGCTTATGTACGCGTGGTACATGCAGCACCAGGGGCAGGAACTGTTGACGTATTTGTCGATGGGAAAGCTCTATTACCAAACTTTGCCTTTGGTACTGTAACAGGCTATGTGACGGTTCCCGCCGGTCCGCACACAATTCAGGTCGCTCCCGCCGGAAAAGGTATTGGTGCGTCCGTCATCACACAAACGGTTACGGTGAATGGCGGAGTTCCTTACACTGTGGCGGCTCTCGGTACAGCAGCAAGTGGCTTCTCACTAGCAGCTTTCGGAGACAATAACCTCGTTTCCAACAACATGGCGAAGGTGCGTGTCTATCACTTGTCACCTGATGCGGGGCCAGTTAATGTTGCGACTGGTGGCAACACGGTCATCAGTGGCTTGACCTACACGAACGCGAGTGATTATCTCTCGGTCCCAGGTGGTGCGTACACATTCAATGTTACCGCGACTCAGGCGGGCGCGACTGTACCTGTGTCCGCGACACTCACAGGTGGTATGGTCTATAGCGTCTTCGCGGTTGGTCTACTCAAGGGAACACCGGCCCTCGCCTTCAAGCTTGGTGCCGTTGCAGGAGTACCAGGAATGCCAGGAACAGGTAGCGATCCACGCCCGCTAACACATACAGGTAGCAATCCGTTGTTGCCGTGGTTCTTCGGTGCATTGGCTCTCTTCTTCCTGGGTTCTAGCTTTGCCGCGCGTCGTTTCGCGCTAGCTCGTCAGAAATAGTTTAAGACGGGCAAGTAGGGACCGCATTCATCACGTCCGTCTTGAGTCTCACAC
>CAXTUE010000031.1:13548-16338 GCA_964247355.1 uncultured Ktedonobacteraceae bacterium
GTCCCTACTTCAGATATGTGCGCATTCTTTCGTTAAAACGCATTAATTACCCGTGTCGGCGATTGATTCTATGGAAGGATTGTTGAAACATATCCTCAATCCTGGAAACGAGGTCAATTGCCGACACAGGTGTCATGAATGAGACCCCTACAGATTGTCTCTATCCTATAGATATTCGTTGTAGTAAAATAGAGGTATATGAACTGCTCTACTGATTTATTCATAAGTATTGAGAAGATGTAAGGACGTTCTTATTATGCGTTTACTATCAAGATTTTTCATTTATCCAATAGCACTATTGCTTTTTCTCATTACGGGTTGCGGAACTGCGTCACAGACATCTACGACACCAGCAAAGAAGTCTGCAGCGGTACAGCAGCAAAGCCCGACGCCGACGAAGGCCATACCAACATTTATTGTATCGCCTGTTGTTACAGTTACTGTGTCAGTTCCTGCGCGGCTTGTTATACCTAGCATTAACGTCGACGCCCCAGTTGAGAACGTGAATATACAGTCAAATGGTGATCTGGGTACACCGCAGCGAAATCAGTGGGAAGGTGTTGGCTGGTATGGCAATGGTCCACGTCCAGGCGAGGCTGGAAGTGCGGTTATTGATGGACATCTGGATCGTCCAGGGGGCTATCCTGCTGTATTCTGGATTCTGAACAAGATGCAGGTGGGCGACGTCATAATGGTGATGGATGGCAAGGGCAAAACGCTTCGTTTCCATGTCACTCGTATAGCCTCGTATCCTCCACAGGAAGCACCTGTACAAGAGATTTTTGGAGATACAGGTGGTACCTATCTCAATCTTATCACGTGCGCGGGAGACTGGATTCCTAGTCAGCACCAAACGACACTACGTCTTGTCGTATATGCAACACTCGTACAGTAGCAGCAGACGGATACTTTCCCTCGGCGCATGCTGCTATTCAAGCAGGTAGCTACCAATTAATTGACGGCGGAGGGTAGCTAATTCTTCGTCTTCGTTGGCAACTAGTGTTTGCTCTTGTTCTTGTTTGGGAGCAGGCCACACTGAGAGCGGGCTTGTGGCGGCTGAAGCGAATTCGTCAATCATAGCTTCTTCAAGAAATGTTGGTCCGGCTGTCTGTTCGGCAACCTCCATGTCTTCCTGTAAGAAGTCTACGGTTATGCGTGGTGTTTCAGGAACACTCATGACAAGTTCTTCAGTCTGGTCTTGAGTAACGTCATGAAACTGTCCAGTAGGCTCGGCCTGTGGCTCTAGCTCTACAGTCGTTGAAGAAGCGGTCAACACAGGGACAACTCCAATAGTCGGCATCTGAGTGAGTGAAGCATCTTCCTTAGAGAGTGAGAAGCGGTGCCCATCGATCACTACAAAAACACCATATCCCTCGCGTAGTTCGACAAGTTGACGATGTAACTCCCGGTTCTCTTCCTCTATCTGTTCCATAGCTTGTTTTTGTTTGAGCAGTTCCTGCGCAATAAAATCGAAACTACTTCCACTCATTGAAAATCACTCCTTTAGTGTACATTGCGTTCCTTCTCCGTGTACTTCGTGTTGTAAACGCATGTACATCTTTGACCGTCTCTACTACTTACGCTTCCTTGTGACAACGGGATGTGTCTTTTGTATAGAGACGTGTTAATGAAACTCCGGTAACAATGGTCGCGCTTTATAAAATGTTGTAAACACACAATCTTTGTCTACACATTGTAACGTTGTTCCCCACAATGTCGAAAACATGAAACGCGAAATGGCACTTTCCTTCTATAAACCGTCTTTTTGAGCAAACTAGCGCATAGAAAAAGGGAGCAAGCAAAATTCTAATCTTCTATAGGAGCTTTTCGTTGTATCGTAATCCATAGCCACAACACGTGTTACATATAGGCAAGCGTCGAATTTACATTGTACAATGCTTAGGGGAGTATGCAACGATGCAACTGCCCGGATAGTTCACAGTAGTGCAAACGGAAAAAACAACGGTGTTGTCAACTGGCGTCTCGATAGGAAGTCAGATGAACACTGTGTAAGAGGAGACGGATGGAAGCCTATGCAACAACAAGCAAAAACACGCATTTCTCGTGGAAAATTTAACGGCATAAATGCAGTCGCCAACGAAAAGGGCGTGATTGCCGCAGCAGCGATGGACCAGCGCGGTTCTCTACAAAAGTCCATTACAAAGGCAAGAGGAAGTGATGCGACTCCTGAGGATTTGAGTCAGTTCAAAATTCAGGTGACTGAGGTGTTGACGCGCTACGCCACCGCTATTCTGCTTGATCCCGAATACGGTCTGGAGGCCGCCAAGCATCGAGCGCAAGGTACTGGTCTCTTCCTTGCCTACGAAAAGACGGGCTACGATGCGAACGAGAAAGGACGCCTCCCCGACCTGCTGGACGAGTGGTCGGTGCGAAGACTGGTTGAAGCAGGTGCAAGTGTCATCAAGGTTCTATTGTACTATGATCCAGATGACAAGCAGGAGATCAATACGCGCAAAGAGGCGTTTATCGAGCGTATTGGGGCCGAATGTCGCGCCTTCGATATTCCTTTCTTTCTTGAAGTCATTGCCTATAGCGATGAGATAGGCGACGAGAAGAGCTTTGAGTTTGCAAGTGTCAAGCCGCAAAAAGTCAAGCAATACATGCACACATTCTCGCAACCGCGTTATGGCGTGGACGTGTTAAAGGTCGAGGTGCCTGTAAACATGAACTATGTGGAGGGGTCGAAGGCTAACACTGACGGTAAAATCGCCTACACGCAGGAAGAGGCCCGGCAAGCGTTTAAGGATGCCGCCTCGGCTACCTCTATAC
>CAXTUE010000032.1:0-16158 GCA_964247355.1 uncultured Ktedonobacteraceae bacterium
CTCGGTCCCGCCACCGACTACCACCTTTCTCAAGAACGTCAGGACATCCTCGCCCCCTTAGAAGAACACCGTGACGGCCCCCTGCGTCCCAAAGAAATTGCCTCCCTGCTCCATAAAGACGTGCGTACCGTCACCAACCTCCCTTCACACTCATCTCTCGACCTCAATACCCCCCTTACCAGTTCCTAACTTTTTTATAGTATACTGTTTGTTAGCACAGCGTCATAATGATGCTTGTTTGTCAACGAGTGTCGTACCAGTAAACAGGAGAGACGAAGACATATGCATGTAGGTTTACAGGTTCCTAATTTTACATGGTCGAATGGACAGAGCAATCTTGGAGATACATTTGGCTTGATTGCACAACGCGCGGAACGCGCGGGCTTCTATAGTTTCTGGGTCATGGACCACTTTTTCCAGATTCGGAATGTTGGACCAGCCGAGAACGAGATGCTTGAGGGATGGAGCGCGTTGGCGTTTGCTGCCGCGAAAACCAATTCTATCAAGCTTGGGACGATGGTGACGGGCATTACCTATCGCTATCCAGGTCTGCTTGTGAAGACAGCGACGACACTAGACGTACTGTCTCATGGACGTGCGTACTTTGGCATTGGCGCGGCATGGAACGAGGAGGAGCATGCAGGTCTGGGCGTCCCATTTCCACCAACGGCAGAACGCTTCGAGCGCTTGGAAGAGACATTGCAGATCGCGCACCAGATGTGGTCGGGCGAGGCTAAGCCATTTGAGGGCAAGCACTATCAGCTTGCGCGTACACTGAACTCGCCACAGGCGGTGCAGAAGCCGCATCCACCGATTCTGATTGGTGGCACGGGCGAGAAGAAAACGCTGCGCTTCGTAGCCCAATATGCCGATGCATGTAACCTGTTCGCACGTCTGGGCAAAGACGAATTGAAGCGCAAACTTGAGATTTTGCAGGGCCACTGCCAAGCCGTGGGCCGCCCCTATGAGCAAATCGAGAAGACAACACTGGATGTCCTGAAAATCAGTCGCGACGGAAGCAACGATAGTTTGACGCCTTCTGCCGCGATTGATTACTTTGCAGGTCTGGCGGAACTTGGCATCGACCACGCCCTGTTCAGCATGCCCGGCGTCGAGAATATCGACGCATTTGATATCCTGGCAACCGAGATCATTCCAGAGGTCGAGAAAATCAAGGCAGCAGGCCGTTAACACGCATTGAACGCCCTGTAGGGGTCTAATTCATTACACCCGTGTCAGCGATTGATATTACCGTAAGGATGCTGAAACGTTCCCACAATCCCGTGAATAGAATCATTGGCCGCGAGCGTAGAGACGTGTAGGGGTCTGCATTCTATCACACCCGTGCCGACAATGGAATCATTGTCAGGATGCTGAGACGTTCCCGCAATCCTGCTGACACAATCATTGGCCGCGAGAGTGTAATAGAATGTAGACCCCTACGGGTTCAATGTTTTCCGAGGAGCAAGAATTGTGATTATGACCTCTTCATTAGACACTTCTTGCTCATGTTATCCGTCTATAGTAGTGTGTCATGCATTTTCTTGTGTATGGAAAGAGATGTCGGGTATGCTATTATGATGAATGCACAGCTTTTCTGTGAGGAATGCGGAGCTGCCAATTCTGGTCAGTTGCCGTATTGTCATGCGTGTCATAAGCCGCTTACTCCCCCCTCCCCTACTTCCTCTGCACAAAATGCTTCTGCGACATTTAGGCAGGTGCCGGTTGGCAACGGGAGGGTTGCGTTCCAGCTTGCGGAACCCGAACAGGCATCATATGATGTGGGACCTCTGCCAAAAGGGTACGTCTTGAATAGACGCTACAAGATTATTCAGCAGATTGGCGAGGGCGGCTTTGGCATCGTCTACAAGGCGCGAGATAAGAAACGCTTCAACAAGCTGGTTGCCGTCAAACAGATCAATCTTGATAGCCTCTCGCCGCGTGACATTATCCAGGCAACCGATTCGTATAATCGAGAGGTTCAGCTACAAACGAAGCTGAACAATACACACATTCCTAGAATTTATCAACACTTTAAGGACCCCAAACACTGGTATCTGGTTATGCAGTATGTGAGGTGCGAGACGCTAGAAGAGTATCTTAAACGAGTGCCAGAAGGAAAACTGCCGGAGCACGAGGTTATTCAGATAAGTATGCAACTGTGCAAAGTGCTTGAGTACTTGCATTCACACGGCATTGTTTTTCGTGACGTAAAGCCCGCCAATATTATGCGTACACGACGCGGCAAGTTGTATCTGATCGACTTCGGTATTGCACGTCGATATGTGAAAAGCAAGAGTAAGGACACAGTACCGCTTGGTTCGCCAGGATATGCGGCCCCCGAACAATACGGTCTCGCCCAAACATCGGCCCAGACCGATATCTACGGCCTCGGCGCAACTCTCCTGACGCTGCTTACTGGAAACGATTTGGCGGATGATACGCTAGGATCGCCCGCGCAACCGGTACCTCCCAGAATACAATCTCTCATTGACTCAATGCTAGAGCGCGAGGTTTATAAGCGTCCGGCAACGGCTGAGGACGTACGAATACAGTTGTTGCTACTCAGTAAGAACGCATGGGGCAAGTTTTTGTATCAAGCGCGACCAGTAACCCTGGGCGTATTTCTTGGTTGTGTCCCCCTTCTATTTTACTTTGCCTTTTATCTTCAATCACAATCGACAGATTTTCTGGCTGTCGCAAGTTCATTCTGCCTCTCATTTATGGTCGCACTTGCCCTGGTGATTGTGGCTATCGTTTTGCTTTTCAAACCAAAACAACGACTCATTGGCAAGAGTATACTTATAACAATGTTCTTCTTAACTCTTATATTGACGGTGGGTGGTCTTCTCCTGGCTGCGGGCATTCATCTAAATCTTTGATGTTGTAGAAATACAGGTTTTAGGCTAGCAATCAAGGAAACGATTGAGCAAGGAGAGTGGTTGTGGTACAAGGTCCATTTGAGCAGTTTCGTAGCATTGCGCATAGTCGCTTAGAAGACGTAGCAACGCTAGCACAATGTATTTGCGAAGTGCCAGCACCGACAGGGGATGAGCGTCAACGCGCCGAATTCGTGGCCTCGCTATGGCGCGAACGCGGCTATACGCCGGAAATTGACGACATAGCCAATGTCTATGTGCGACGTGGCAAACGCAATACTGGCCCCGTTTTGCTGCTACTGGCACATATCGACACGGTTTTCCCTACGTCAACACCTATCTCGGTGATACGTGATGGAAATGTGATGCGCGGTCCCAGCATCGGCGACAATAGCCTGAGTGTTGCTGCGATGATCAGTTTATTTGCGATGCTGGATGAACTGGGTATCGAGACTGATGTCGATGTGATTGCCGTTGCCAACGTGGGTGAAGAGGGCTTAGGCAATTTGCGCGGCGCACGAGCGGCGGTCGAACGCTATCGCGATAGCGTAGGCGCGGTCATCGCGATTGATGGACGACTCGGCGTAATTGTCAACACTGCTGTTGGGTCGCAACGCTGGCGCATCACCGTACGCGGTCCCGGTGGACACTCGTTTGGCTCCTTTGGTCAACCGAGCGCGATTCATGGACTTGGCAAAATTATCGCGTCAATCGCCGACCTCGATGTACCGAAGACGCCAAAGACGACCTTCAACGTTGGACTGATCGAGGGCGGGACCAGCGTCAACACCATCGCGCCGAGTGCCTCCGCCATCATAGACCTGCGCTCAACCGATGTTGCCACGCTACATCAACTGGCGGAGAGAGTTCGCGCTATTGTTGAGCAGAAGGCGGGTCAGGGCTTGCAGACAGAGATAGAGGTCCTCGGCGAACGTCCTGCTGGCACGAGAAGTTCAACAGACCCGCTTGTGCAACTGGCTGCCTCGGCTCTTCGTTGGGTAGGTATCGAGCCAACCTATGCCGCATCAAGCACAGACGCCAATATCCCAATTAGCCTGAATATTCCCGCCGTATGTGTCGGTGTCACCTATGCAGGACGCGCTCATACAGTAGAGGAGTATATTCAGGTGCCACCCATTGGAGATGGAGTCGCGCAATTATTACGCCTGACGGTTGAGGCTTGTACGATGATAGGGTCCATGTAAAGTTAACATACGCGTTCAGTTGGGACCAGGGCGCCCGCAAGGGGAACGCCCTGGCCCCAACCACAGACCTCTCTTCAGCTTACATTAACACTTATGAGATATTCCCCTTGTGGATACCCTGGAAAGGATTATTGTCATGGTTATCGAGCAAAAACGTACAACACATGCGGACAAACACAGAGTATTGAACCAGCCGCCACCGCTTGTCGAGTATAACCTGTTTACGGAGGATAGGGCACTGGTCGAGTGTCTGCAACACGAGGGAGCAAGTTGGACGGAGGGACAGCTTACGGAGCTAGGGAAGCTCTCAGGCAAAGAAGAGGTTATTCGTTGGGGCTTCGAGGCGAACGAGAATTCGCCAGTGCTGCACACGCATGATCGCTATGGCAATCGTATCGACGAGGTACAGTTTCATCCGGCATGGCATACATTGCTGGATACAGCGGTGTCACATGGTCTGCATGCCGCACCGTGGCGCGCTAGTCGGCAGGGGGCGCATGTGGCACGGGCGACGGCATTCTATATCTTTTCGCAGGTGGAGAGCGGACATGGCTGTCCTATCTCAATGACGTATGCCTCAATTCCCGCGCTCCGTGTGCAGCCAGAGATTGCGACGATGTGGGAGCCGTTGCTGACATCGTTGAAATATGATCCAGGACTACGCGTTGCGACGACGAAGCAGGGCATTCTATGTGGCATGGGCATGACGGAGAAACAGGGCGGCTCGGATGTGCGGGCGAACATTACGACGGCGACACCGATTGGTAGTGGAGGACCAGGAAAAGAGTACATGCTTACGGGGCATAAGTGGTTTTGTTCGGCACCGATGTGCGATGTATTCCTGGTACTGGCACAGGCTCCACATGGCCTCTCCTGCTTTTTGTTGCCACGCGTGTTGCCGGATGGGACACGCAACAATTTCTTTATTCAACGCCTGAAAGACAAGCTCGGCAATCGCTCCAACGCTTCAAGTGAGATCGAGCTAGACGAGACATGGGCCTTGCTGATAGGCGAAGAGGGACGCGGTATACCTACGATTATTGAAATGGTCAACTACACACGTCTTGACTGTGTGCTTGGCTCGGCCTCGTTAATGCGACAAGCGGTCGCGCAAGCACTGCATCATGCAACCTATCGCTCCGCCTTTGGGAAAGTGCTCATCGACCAGCCACTCATGCGTAACGTCCTGGCAGACCTCGCTATCGAGTCCGAGGCGGCTACAACGCTTGCTTTAAGACTCGCACGTGCCTGTGATAATGCCGCAACAGATGAACACGAGGCATTGATAAAACGCCTGGGAACGGCAATCGCGAAGTACTGGGTCTCCAAACGTACACCGGTCCATACAGCGGAGGCACTCGAATGTATGGGCGGCAACGGCTATGTCGAGGAGAGCATTCTGCCACGCCTCTATCGCGAGGCCCCGTTGAACTCGATCTGGGAAGGGTCTGGCAACGTCAACTGCCTGGATGTGCTACGTGCCATGCGCAAAGAGCCGCGCGCAGTCGAGGCATTCTTCGCGGAAATCACATCACATGGACAGAGCAATCAGTACCTACAACAAGCAATTGACAAACTACACGCCGGGCTGCAAGACACAACAAACATAGAATTTCGGGCGCGGCACCTCGTGGAGCAGATGGCTCTTGTCCTGCAGGGAGCTTTATTGCTGCGCACCAGCTCACCATCAATCGCCGAAGCGTTTTGTAGTTCGCGCCTGAACGGGGACTGGGGACGCGCATTTGGCACGCTGCCAACGAATACAGATGTGGGAACAATTATTGAGCGAGCGAGACCTTCCTTAACTTAAACAAGCAGACACCCATTTCACGATGCGAAATGGGTGTCTGCTTGTTAAGCTTTTTTATTTCAAGGCGTAGGCCGTGATTTTCCTATTATTGTCAGGGACAATGACTTGTCCATTGACAACGATGGGACTCTGCCAGTGGAGGCCACCGATTGCGCTACTCCACAGTATGTTGCCCGTTGTGGGGTCTGTGGCACGGATGATGCCGGAACCTTGAATGTAGAGTATGCCGTTGGCGATGAATGGTGAACTGCCACTGTTGCCATTTTGATAAGCAAATTGTAGCGAACTGCGACCATTGCCATCCGTTACGACCTTGAAAGCAGAGAAGCCTGTGAAGTTCGCAACAAAAACCCATGTTGTATTGTTTGCATCGGTCCATGCAACCGGATGCGTGTCGACATCACCGCCTTGTGGCAAGCCAATGGTCTGTAGCTCGCCACCAACGTGATTTGGTCCGCCCTTACCAGACATGTTTTGCCGGTTGATGAGGCGCAAGCTGTTATCCTTGCCAGCCTGGACAAACATGTAAGGCGTAAAACTGTTGACCTGTTTCGGCAGCATCACAGGTGCGGCACTGGCGAGGTCCTGATCGTTTGCCTGTAGCGTTGCTAAATTGGCAGTAGAATAAGTATCGACGACTCTGGCAAGATCGGGCGTTAGCTCAATCACGGTATCGCCATAGTTATGTCTGCCGTTGTTCGCATCGAAGGTACCATTGCCGGTGCTGACGAACACGTTGCCAGTCACTGGGTCGATCACAGCCCCACCACGCGCCCAGATACCCGATTGCACCTGTGAACATGTGTTCGCACCCAACAACTGCGTAATATTGGCGCACAGCGAATTGAAGACCGTCACTCTACCAGAGGCAAGATTGATCGCGACGACATGCCCTTCGTAGTGACCACCATCGCCAGGATAGCCGCTTGTCACCATATAGAGGTAGCCATTGCCGACATTGATTGGCGAAGACCCCTTCTCGACATGAGGCATCAATGTAATGGTAACAGGCCAGCCGCCCGTTGCAATCTCAACACCAGTGCCAACTGCATACTTGTGTATCTTGCCATCAAGACCATAGCCATAGACGAAATGACCATTGGGATCAAGGGCCGGTGAACTGGTAGTAAAGTTTGGACCCGTCGTATTCGCGCGCCATATCTGGTTGCCCGTCGCGGCATTCAGGGCAATAAGACTGCCTTTGGTTGTTGTCACAAACAAGAGTGTCTTTACACCAGCAGGAGTTGCTACGTTTGGGAGTTCAACTGGAGCACCATCAACAACGGCAGGTAGAGACTTTTGCCATTTGCGTGTGAGCATACCGACGTTTGCACGTGTGATAATGGTCTCATGTGTATTAATGCCACTACGCTGACCACCACCATCAAAGGCAGGCCACGCAACCTGCTTTGTTACAGTAGTTGATGGGTTGGTAGCACCTGTTGTTGCGTTTGGCTGCACTGTTGCTGTAACACCTGTTGTTGCAACAGGTGGAGGCGTTGTCTGCGTAGTAGCCAGCGTTGCCGATTGTAAAATCACATTGCCCGTAAGATCAAAGGTATTTTGTACAGTGAAGGCAATTGTCAACTTCTGTCCAGCACTGGTGGCGGCATAGGTAAGTGTATATACACCGTTGCTTGTCGCGCTAATGTTTTCAAGTGAAGTATTATTATATACTGCCTTGCTATTGCTGATAGTCGCCTTGAGAGAAGCCTGTGCTTTCCATACCCCAACATAAAGCTTCAATGTACGACTTGTTGTGTCGGCAGGAACAGTAATTTGAAAGCCATTGTGCAAGCCATACGTCCAGACACCGGTGGTCGTATTGGAAACGTTTGCCTGCGGGTTGCCATTGTTCCAGCTATAATTCGTTGGGCTATTATTAAAACGGAGTACGGGCGCATGTCCAATCCGTGTAAAATTGCTGATACGCTGTGTAGCATTCTGCTTATGCGCAAAACTTATGTTATTCTGCAAACCCCAGTGTGCCCAATCAAGCGTTCCTTGTTGCGAAAGATTTACACCCATTGTTGAGTGCGCAAATTTACCAGAAAGTGTTGCGGTAGCAGTCGGCTGACCTAACGCCGCCTGTACAGCAGAGAAGTTGAGCAGTAATGGAACCATCAGCACTACACAAAGTACCGCCGCCACGAGAATTGCTACTCCACGTCCTCCCATCCAAAACGCATGTTGTCTAGTCATCTTCTGCCCTTTCAAAAGCTAATAAGTTAAGGAATAGATACCCCTACAAGTCTATTCCAGGAGATAAAGAAGAGGAAACACATGAGCATTGTTGAAATATTCTGATATTCTACGTAATATTCGCGTGTACCCTTGGTACTGATGCGAGAATAACACAAGACGAGATGTATGCTCGTATGAAAGCAAAAAATAATAGCAGCAAAGTACCAAAACGGTTATGATTTCTTAACCGAAAGTCATCTATAATATGAGGGGTAAGTACTGGGGTGTCCGTTTTGTGATAAAGCGAACAATGTTCGTTTGTGGAAAAATAAACGCAACTGTAGGGGTCTAATTCCATTAGACCCCTACAGTTGCGTTTATTTTTGATTGAAGTGTGGTTTGCGTTTCTCCAAGAAGGCATTCATACCCTCTTTAGCGTCTGGTAGTTGCGATGTTGAAGCCATGATCTCTATAGCATAGTTGTAGGCTTGCGGCTGCGGCATCTCCATCTGCGCATAGTAGGCTTGTTTGCCAATTTCTTTTGAGACAAGGCTGCCACGCGTCGCGGCCTCAATCAGACGTTGAGCCTCGTCTACGAGTTGATCAGGAGCAACGACACGATTGATGAGGCCCCACTCGGCTGCTGTGTGAGCGTTAATAGCATCACCCGTCAAGAGCATTTCTAAGGCACGTTTGCGCCCGATGTTGCGGCTGACGGCGACCATTGGCGTTGTGCAGAACCAGCCGCCCTTGCCGCCGGGAGTTGCGAAGGTAGCGTTTGTCGATGCCACGGCAAGGTCACAGGTCGCGACAAGTTGACAACCGGCGGCGGTTGCCAGCGCATGGACACGGGCAAGTACAGGCTGTGGCAATGCTTGAATAGTGTCCATCAGATGTGTGCAGACTTGTAGGAGTTTGCGGGTCGCGGGTAGGTCGCGGTCAACGACATCGGCAAAGTCGTGACCCGCACAGAACGCGGGACCGTTCGCGGCTAGAATCACACCGCGCGCTGTACTATTCCCGACTTCGTTAAAGGCTGCCGTGAGTTCGCCCATGTGCTTGAGTGAGAGCGCATTGCGGCGTTCCGGTGTGTTCATCGTGATCGTGGCGATATCGCCTTCACACTGTAGCGTAATCATCTCATAGCGCATCGAATTCCTCCATACAAACTCAACTGTCGTGCTTGCCTCTGTTGCTAAAATGCGAGTATCATTATTTATCATAGTGTATCACACACATTTCTTTCATTTTACCCACCGCTTTTCGCAGGCTCAAAAAGAACGAGCAGAAAAGAGGGTTTTGTCTTAGCGAGAGCACAACGCACACATCTGGGAGAGAGCATTTCATGGCTGCCAAGAAAAAGACCGTCAAATTTCAGCAACAACCGGACGAGCTAGTAGTATATATCGCACCAGAAGACAACATCACGGCGGTACGCGAACGGCTTGAGCACATCGAGGCGCAGCAAGTCGCGCTTATCGTTCCACCGCAAACGCACCTACGCGGGCAAGTCGTCTGGAAATTGTTGTATTCACGCGCCAAAGAGTTGGGCAAAGAGGTATCTATCGTTAGCTCCGACCCGCAAGTGCGCGCACTGGCTCGCTCTGTACAGTTCAAGGTTGCGTCATAGAGCATTAATTTAAGGGAAAAGGTACCGATGGTGAGGCTAGGGCACCCGCAAGGGGAATGCCCCTCCCATACAACGAATCGTTGTATGGGAGGGGCATTCCCCTTGCGGGTGCCCTAATTGCAATCACAGAGAGCACGAGCTATATGATACGATAGTGCTAGAATTACAACGACAAAGAGCAGGAGTTTGAACTATCCGATGTTTCCCACATTTATACGCGCCTATCCACAGAGTCAGCCCGCAGGGGATACAGCGTACTGGCTGCCATTCATAAAAGACGAGGTGCTTGTAGAGCGTTCTGGCAAAGAGGTTGCGCTTATTCAGGCTAACTCTCAGGAGATGCAAGCGCGCTTGCAAGCGCGGGAAGTGCTTTATATTGGAACATTTGCGGGTGTGCCGTGTATGACGTGCGAGGTGGGAGCGGATTTTGTTGTTCCTGCTGAATGGCGTACACTGTCACTACGGGGCCTGTTTAGTAAAGTTGATGAGATTACCTATAGTGTTGTTAGCTATGCGCTGCAACTGCTTTACTGGCGTCGTACGAGCAATTTTTGTCCCGTATGTGGGCATGAGCCGCAGGATGAGGGAGGTACATGGGGACGCCACTGTCCGAACTGCGGACACACGGCATATCCGCATGTCACCCCTGCTATTCTTGCGCTTGTCCATGATGGCGAACGGATGCTCTTGACGCACAAACCGGGCTGGGGCAAACGCTATAGCTGTATCGCGGGCTTTGTTGAGCCAGGGGAATCGCTTGAAGAGTGCGTACAGCGCGAGGTATTTGAAGAGGTCGGGCTAGAGGTCAATGACATACGCTACGTTGGCAGTCAACCATGGCCCTTTCCACATCAATTGATGGTTGGTTATACGGCGCGCTATATCCGGGGTACGCTGCGTCTCGAAGAGCAGGAGCTTGATGACGCGCTCTGGTTTAATGTAGATGACCCGCCGGAGATGCCACCACCATTGAGCCTCGCTTATCATATTATTCAAGGATGGGTGAAAGAGACGCGTCAACGACAACAGGAAGGGAAATAAACGATGCGCACAAATTCTGTCAAGGCAAAACTACGCAGGGGCGAACCAGCACTTGGCTTATGGTTAAACCACTCGACGCCGCAACAGGCACGATTATTGGCACGACTTGGCTTTGACTGGTTGGTGGTGGACGCGGAGCATGGAGCGTACAATCCTACAACTGTCGCTGACATTGTTGCGAGCATCGCCGACGCGGGAACAGAGTGCGCGCCACTTGTGCGTGTGCCGCATAACACGGTTGAATGGTTCAAGTGGGCACTGGACGCGGGCGCGTGGGGCGTGATTGTGCCAATGGTCAATACGGCAGAGGAGGCACAACAGGCGGTAAGCTGGGCAAAGTATCCGCCATTGGGAACGCGCAGTATCGGTGGCGTGTTCGCGCCGCTTGCCTTTGGCACAACCGACTGGCCCAGCTACGCACGTATCGCGAACGACGAGTTACTGGTCGTACTCCAGATCGAGAGCGTGCCAGGAGTACGCAACCTCAATGCCATTCTGAGCGTGCCAGGAGTAGACGTTGCATTCGTCCGCCCAAATGACCTGCATACCTCGCTTGGCCTGCCACCGAGTAATGAGGGCAAGGAACCAGAATTTGTGCAGGCCCTTGAGCAAATTAAGGACGGAGCGCGTCAACACAAGATCGCACTTGGTATTTTCACAAGTGGTGGAGAAGCGACGACCCAACGTATACGCGAAGGATTTCAGATGGTCAGCGTGACAACCGATCTATCGAGTTTGCTGGCCGGAGCAACACAACAATTGAAGATTGCCAACTCGTAGGGACCGCATTCATCACGTCCTGGTCCTAATATCGATATGCTAATATGGCCGTGATTAATGCGGTCCCTACGGGTTGGAATAAAGCTTAGAAATAGCAAAGAAAGGCAGGAATATACTATGCCACAACAAAGTTCACATCCGATTCGTTCGATAGGAGTCCTGACAGGCGGGGGCGACGTACCGGGGCTTAACGCAGCAATTAAGGCACTGGTCTACCGTGCGGAACCGGAGAGCATTCGCGTCACAGGTTTACGCTCAGGCTGGGAAGGTATTACGTTTATGGATCGCTCACGTCCATTAGAAAGCCTTCTGTACAAGCCCGAAGACGCAAACACATGGAAGGGCAAATACGTGATGCCCCTGTCACGCCTGAATACACGAGCGATAGACCGGCAAGGCGGAACAATTCTCCAGTCCACACGCACCAATCCCGCGAAGGTGCGCGTCTCTGATTTGCCCACTCATCTTAAACATCTAGGCGAGGGACATGCGGCGGATGAGCGGATCGACCTGACGAACGAAGTTTTAGAGAACATGAAATTCCTGGGGCTTGATGGTCTGGTCGTGATCGGTGGTGACGACACGCTGAGCTACGGTGCAGTGCTTGCCTCGAAGGGCGTTCCCGTGTGGGGCATTCCGAAGACAATGGATAACGATGTCCCCGGCACCGACTACTGTATTGGTTTCCAGACCGCTATCAGTCGCGCCGCCGAGTTTATTGGGCGCATCCGCTCGACGGCGGAGTCGCACAGCGAGACGATTCTGTTCCGCATGTTCGGACGCGATGCGGGCTTTACCGCGCTTGAGACCGCTACTGTTGCGTGGACAGACCGCTTGCTTATACCAGAGGTCGAAGCCAACATCGACAGGCTCGCCGACCTGATTGTGCAGGATAGGCGCAACCCACAAAGCTACTCGACGGTCGTTATGTCCGAGGGTGCTAATCTCGGTGTACCCGTGCCAGAGGTCGGAGAGGCCGACGCATATGGCCATAAGAAGAAGGTCAATGTTGCGGAATTTCTTGGTGACGAGCTAACGAAACGTATCCCACATGTGCGCTTCATTCCAATCGACCTGACATACTTCCTGCGCAGTGGTGAGCCAGAGGTATACGACAAACACATGGCGATCTATTACGCGAACGTCATCATGGCGGCAGTCGAGAAGGGAACCTACGGCGTAATGGCGGCACATCGCAATGGCGCGTTCATCTATACGGACATCCCCGGCAAGAACCTATCAGCACGGCGCGTGGACCCAGAGGATTATCATTCGGAGCGATACCGGCCTCGGTTTGAGCATATCACGGGGGAGTATCAACCACAACAGGCATAGAATGGAGGCAGACAATGAGCGACGAACAACGAGGTCCGCATAGCCACCTTGAAGAGGCAACTATTGCTGATTTGCAAGAGGCGATGACATCAGGTCAAACTACCTCGCAACGCTTGACGGAAATGTACATCGAGCGGATTGCCGCACTCGATGCTAGTGGCCCAAAGCTACGCTCGGTGATTGAGGTCAATCCTGACGCGCTGGACATCGCGAGGAAACTGGACGAGGAGCGTCGAACGCAGGGTGTACGTGGTCCTCTGCATGGCATACCGATTCTGCTAAAAGACAATATCGCGACACTGGATAAAATGCAGACAACGGCTGGCTCGCTTGCCCTTGTAGGAGCACGTCCACCACATGATGCTTTTGTCGCCCAAAAACTGCGCGGGGCGGGGGCGGTTCTGCTGGGCAAGAACAATTTGAGCGAATGGGCCAACTGGCGATCAACAACCTCGTCAAGTGGCTGGAGTGCGCGTGGTGGGCAAACACGTAATCCATATGTGCTTGACCGTACAGCATGTGGCTCAAGTTCTGGCTCCGCCGTTGCCATTGCTGCCAATCTCGCGGCAGCTTCGCTCGGTACGGAGACGGACGGCTCAATTATCTGTCCCGCGACCTCCAATGGGCTGGTCGGCATCAAACCGACGGTAGGATTGACAAGTAGAGCAGGCGTTATTCCTATCTCACATAGTCAGGATACGGTCGGCCCTCTTGCTCGCACCGTTACTGATGCCGCGCTTCTGCTGGGTGCGATTACCGGCATTGATGAGCATGACACAGTGACGCAGGCAAGTGCCGGTAAATTTTATAAAGACTACACACAATTTCTTGACGTACAGGGGTTGCGCGGAGCACGTATCGGTGTCCCGCGTCAGACATACTTTGGCTATCATAGCAGTACTGATGCCATAGCAGAGGCGGCAATAGAGACGCTTCGTTCGCTAGGAGCAGAAATTATTGATCCAGCAAATATACCTACATCGGAACAACTGGCGAACGCTGACACCGAAATGACGGTACTTTTGCATGAGTTCAAAGCCGACATCAACGCTTACCTTGCGACATTGACGAATACATCTATACGTTCACTGGCAGACCTCATAGCGTTCAACGAGACGCATGCAAATGAAGAAATGGTCTACTTTAAGCAGGAGTTGTTTATCAAATCGCAAAAGACAACCTCGCTTGAGGATGCAAGGTATCTCTCGGCCCTCGCCGACAATCAACGTCTTGCCCGGCAAGAAGGAATCGACAGGGTGATGGATGAATACAACTTGGATGCGCTGGTTATGCCAAGCGGCGGCCCATCGTGGTGTATCGACCTCATCACAGGCGACCATATTACAGGGGGCTGTGAGCAAGTGGCCGCCCTCGCGGGATATCCACTCATCAGCGTACCAGCAGGCTTTACCTTTGACCTCCCTATTGGTGTTACATTTCTAGGACGTGCCTATAGTGAGCCTACGCTTATAAAGTTCGCCTACGCTTTTGAGCAAGCGACAAAGGTGCGCAGAGCACCGCAGTACCTGTCGACCACGCCGCGATTGTAGCAGTTTTCTATGGATGAGCAGCGATAAGCAGTGAGATGGTGGAACTGTGTTGTTGATGCTGACGCGCCAGCACTAACCCTTCCTAAAAATAGGCTTCGGCTTGTACGTAGTTACCTCGCTTCTCCGCAATATCACCAAGATACGAAGACGATGTAATAATATCTTTAGCATCATTTAAGGATAGTGCGAGTTGATGAGCATGTTGTAGGTGATGTTCAGCCAGTCCATACAAGCCGCGCGCACACAGAAATGCGGCCAGGACATGTACACCTCTTACAAAATCCATTTGCATATTATGCTCATATGCCATATCTAAGGCAGTCAATATATTACTGAACTCTCTTCCAAGAGCTGGATAGTCTTTTTCGTGCGATATCATAAATCGTATAAAATATTTCATGTAGCGATGATAAGGCGTAGTACTGTGAAGTTGGAGACGTGCATAATCTGCGATGGTCTGATGAAGAGTATAGCGATTAGAGCTTGTACATTCCAGAAGTCCGGCATCACAGAGTTCATCGAGAGCTTCAGCTGGCAATGCCGATACCGCTAGAGCAACCTCCTCCGAAAATCCTCTCGGTTTCGTAGGCATCACAGAGAGTGCATAAAGCGTTTGACGTGCCTGCTCACTTAGATGCTGGTCGCTAATAGCAATTACTGATTGAAGCGAGAGCGGTGTGTCATTGGAGAGACCTGTGTGCTGATCGAGCACGCCAAGCGGTTTGCTCAAGTGAAGACGCTCTTTTTCGTCGCTGAGCCGTTGCAACGCCGTATGTAGGCGACGCGGTTGCTTGTTATATGTTTGCACACGGAGGTAATTGCCCATAAGAGTTAATGCAAGGGGTAGACCGCCAACTGAGCGTACAAGGTTTTGGAGAGTGGAAGCCTCGTTTGTGACTTCTTGAGAGGCTAAATGTACCATGAGCGCGATGCTTTGCTCCTCATCCAATTCTGGCACGGTAACAGCTTCGTGAGATGCAAACGCAAGGGGAGGTAAACGAGTAGTGAGCAGACACGCGCAATTTGGTCCACCAACACTTAAAGCAAGTACATCCTCTAAGGTCCAGGCATCGTCTATGACTAACAACATATGACGCATGCCAATAACGGCACGGATATGCTCGGCAAGCACAGTGTTGCTTTGTTTCAATGTGGTAGTATCTACACCCAATAAATTCGCCCAACGGTTCAAGTGACCTGCGATTTGCGGTTTTGGTCCTAACCCCGCCCACAAAATGCCGTCACGAAACCATGCCCGTACCTCTCTATCATGCACAAGTTGTACGGCTACTGTTGTTTTACCAACTCCTGGCAAACCATTTAAGCCGATAAAGGGAGGATGCTCGTCGGTGCATAATCTTTGTTTCAATTGTGCTAACAGCGTTTCACGCCCAACAAATACTGTGCTGGCTCCCGGTTGAAGAGGAATTGTGTGGTCATAAAGTGTCAGAGGTGGATAGAGCGTATGAAGAATTTCCGCCGAAGCGTGTTGCTCGTCGGCTTCTTCTCCTAGTAGGCCAAGCTCACGTACGCTTTTACCGAAGAGAGTACAGAGTTTCTCGCGAAAGAGAGGATAGGGCAGCGAAAGGCCACGCTCCCAGCGTCCTACTGTTGTAGGGTCGATGCCAAGCTCCATCGCAACTTTCGCCTGCGACCATCCACGTAGTTCGCGCTCTCGTTTCAGACGCATGTTCGCTTCTGGCTTCATAGCAAGTTCCCAATCGCTTATTATGCACCTCTAGTT
>CAXTUE010000033.1:0-16024 GCA_964247355.1 uncultured Ktedonobacteraceae bacterium
CGCTCGACGCACCGTGATACTACTGAATTCAAACTCTTTGCCCAGATAGTTTTCGGACTGGATGAGCATATCATGTACCCATTTGCAATAATGGATGAGCTCAAGCATGATCTCTTTGATGCGGTGATACTTTGGCAAAGGAGTAGATAATGGCGTACTACTCTCATCCATAGCGTTTTGTGGTGATACGCCCATGAGTTTTACCCTCCCTATTGACAAATCAAATATGCATATGTTATCGTCTCGTTATAACAAGTTGTGCATGACATTATTATCTTTTGTAACTAAATGTTTGTCAAGATATAAAGCAGCTTTTGATATCGGTGGTACCTACACGACGAGCGGGTTGATCGCCAACGGCATGAAAACCTCGAACCTTATCTCCTTTCCAGTTCCTCCTCTGACAGGTTCAGCGTACAGCAGTCTGAAGGTGAGTCCTACGTCGTTAATCAAGGCCGGTATTACCAAAGATAGCAAACACTTTGACCAATCGCTACAGTTCCTGAAATTCCGGTGGGGGTCCTGCAGGACATACAAACGTTCTGGGATTGCTGGTCTTTAATTATGGCTTTGGCGACCGCCAATAATTAGGTATGGCGAGCGCAATATCGTGAATACTGTTTTTAGTCGTCTTTCTTCTCGCCTTGGCAAATCTCAAGTTCTTCTGACAGGCCCATTGATTACCACTGTTCCTCTTGTTATTGGTTTTATCCTGCTCCAACGCTACTACATAAGTGGCATTACGGCCGGTGCCGGTAAAAGGATAACAAGTACTCACGTTGCGAGCTTGCATAGCCCCAAACGCTGATACAGAGCGTCTGACATTGGCAGAGATATATGCAGTTGTATACATCTCTGCCAATGTCAGACGCTCACTTCATTTCTCAGCTAGCAATGCGTGATAAGATAAAGAGTAACACGTAGACAAGGAGAGATTTTCTATGCAACGACCAGCATCTTCACCAACAAAGCCTAAAAAAGGCATGCAACATGGACAGATTACAAAGTACCAGCAGTTTCCGACGATTGACCTGCCCGACAGACAATGGCCTTCGCGCACAATCACGAAGGCCCCAACGTGGTGTAGCGTCGATTTGCGCGATGGCAACCAGGCATTACCGATACCAATGAGCGTGGAAGAGAAGTTAGAGATGTTTCAGCTTCTCGTGAAGGTTGGCTTCAAAGAGATCGAGGTTGGCTTTCCCTCGTCTTCCGACACCGAATTTACGTTTGTTCGTCGGCTCATTGAAGAGCACCGCATTCCTGACGATGTGACCATTCAGGTGCTCGTGCAGGCACGAGAAGAACTGATCGCGCGGACACTTGAGTCGATACAAGGGGCGAAACGAGCGATTGTTCACCTGTATAACTCTACCAATCCGCAGCAACGTCGTATTGTATTTGGTCTGGACAAACCCGATATCATCGCCATTGCTACACGTAGCACACGCTTGATTAAAGAATGGGTGCCGCGTCTGCCTGAAACCGACATCATCTTTCAATACTCTCCCGAAAGTTTCGCGCTAACCGAGGTCGATTTCGCGCTCGAAATTTGTGAGGCCGTCGTCGATATCTGGCAACCGACGCCTGAGAAGAAGATTATTTTGAATCTGCCTGAGACGGTTGAGATTGCTACACCAAATGTACACGCCGACCAGATCGAGTGGTTCTGTCGTCACCTGCGTAATCGAGAAAACGCCATTATCAGCGTACATACACATAATGACCGGGGGACAGGCGTGGCCGCGACAGAATTAGGCCTGCTTGCTGGAGCTGAACGCGTCGAGGGCACACTATTTGGCAACGGTGAGCGCACCGGCAACGTTGATATTGTGACGGTAGCACTCAACATGTACATGTCGGGAGTCGACCCATGTTTAGACTTCAGCAACCTTGAAGCGATTCAGGCCGTGTACGAGAAATGTACACGCATGACCGTTCCTGTACGACAGCCATACGCAGGTGAACTGGTGTTTACTGCCTTCTCAGGCTCTCATCAAGACGCAATCAACAAAGGCATGAATGCGCAGGATACAAGCTCTGATTCCTTATGGGAAGTGCCCTATCTGCCTATCGACCCACAAGATATCGGACGTTCGTATGAGGCCATCATTCGTATTAACTCACAGTCTGGTAAGGGCGGCGTGGCCTATATTATGGAAAGCGAGTTTGGTTTTCATCTGCCAAAGGCCATGCATATCGAATTTGGCCGGGTGATTAAGGCACTTGCTGACTCGACTGGCACAGAACTTTCGAGTACCCAACTCTATGATGCATTCGAGCGCGAATATCTGAAGCGCACAACACCATTTGCACTTGATACACTGCGTACAGAGACGGCGGTGAGCCAGAATGGTGTTACAACGGTTGAATGTGTTACACAGGTTTCATACCGAGGCGAGTCGCACGAACTACGCGCCTCAGGCAACGGGCCGATAGATGCGTTCGTGCTGGCTCTCCAGCAAGGGCATCTGGCCGACTTCACGGTGCTCTCCTACTCGGAACATGCGCTTGGTCAGGGCGCGAATGCACAGGCCGCTGCCTACATTCAGATACAAACAGAGGAAGATACAACGTTCTTTGGGGCCGCTATTGACACAAACATTACGCTCGCCTCAGTGAAGGCTGTTTTAAGTGCCCTTAACCGCTCACTACAGGGGAGGTAGTTTATCGCTATGCACAACGACATTACCGACATTCCAGGTATTCGGATTGGACACAACACGAACCTGGAAGCGGGCACAGGCTGTACTGTTATTCTGTGTGATACTCCCGCAGTTGGAGGAGTCGATGTGCGTGGCGGCGCACCAGCGACGCGCGAGACCGATCTCTTGCGCCCTCTGCATCTCGTCGATGTTGTCCACGCGATTGTGCTGACGGGCGGCAGTGCCTTCGGGCTTGACACGGCGAGTGGCGTGATGCGCTACCTTGAAGAGCGGCACATAGGGTACGATGTTGGCGTCGCAAAAGTTCCCATTGTGCCAGCCGCCGCCATCTTCGATCTTGCCTTTGGCTCTGCTACAGTTCGCCCGAATGCCGAAGCAGGCTACCATGCCTGTCAAGATGCAAGTAACGAGCCGACTCAGCAAGGCAATGTCGGAGCAGGCACGGGCGCGACAGTGGGCAAAATGCTAGGCCCTGCCTTTGCCATGAAAGGAGGGCTTGGCTCCGCAAGTACAACGCTTGCTGATGGCACACTGGTTGGAGCACTGGTAGTTGTCAACGCCTTTGGCAATATTCTTGACGACAAAACACAACAGGTTATCGCGGGAGGGCAACCGCCATTTTCTGCCGAAGGCACTACTAATAACGCAAACCCTCTTAGCAACACGACGATAGCAGTTGTCGCCACAGATGCAGCTCTGACAAAAGAGGAGGCCAACAAGGTCGCACAAATGGCGCACAATGGTCTGGCGCAAGTCATTCGACCTGCGCACACGCTTTTCGATGGCGACACTGTATTCGCACTTTCACTTGGTCCTCGCACACAACAACCTATAGACCTGGCAACAAATGCGTATCAGGTGAGTATGATTGGTGCGGCGGCGGCAAAAGTGCTGGCTCAAGCAATCATCAATGGTGTCCGTCAAGCAACTGATCTACATGGCGTACCTGCGACCCAGTTGTGAGACAAAAGCGACGTTTTCTTGCTGTGCCTTTATGTATTTAGTATTTTCTTATGGTTGTAATATCACAAATAGAATCACGCCTCCCCCGATGAGCATGAAAATAACGCATACAAGTACAATCATAGCAAACATATAACTACGTGTAGATGGTGACTCGTGGAAGCCTTGCACTACTTCTGCGGAACGTCTATCAAGTCGAGTGGGAAGTTCTCGTTTCGCGGTCAACGTTTTCAATCCACCCGTTTTGAGGTCCCAGGAATGAGTAGCGAAGTCCAGAGCATGCTCATGTTCTAATTGCGCGCTATTTGGAGCGGGAGTCGGTGGTCTCATAGGCAGAGACATGAGAGGAGGAGTTCCTGGATTGGAAGCAGGGTTTGCTACAGAAGCGGAAGCATCAGGTGCATTAGACAACGGAGTGGAAGGTAGCGAGGAGGGCGGTATTGTTCCTTGAGGTCGTCGCGGCAGAAGCCTAGAAGGTTGAGCATCGGGCGTGGACACAGATTCTCTCCTGGGTTGCATGTGTAGACCAACCGCATGTTGCTATGGGGAACGCACTACAGAAGACACTTTCTCTACTTCCTATTGTACTGATTTACAAATTTTTCGCAAGTGCTTTATGACTAATGGGTTACAGGATAGCAAGAGCATACAGGAGTTTCTTCCCGTAGGGACCGCATTCATCACGTCTGTCCTTGAGATGAGGGATGAGAGTGCTACCACGGACGAACGTGATGAATGCGGTCCCTATGGGAAGAGAGCTAAGAGCATGGAAAGAATACGGCCAGTCGCGCCCCAGATGCGATAGGAGTCATAATCG
Organism: uncultured Ktedonobacteraceae bacterium; assembly: GCA_964247355.1. GTDB lineage: Bacteria > Chloroflexota > Ktedonobacteria > Ktedonobacterales > Ktedonobacteraceae > JBBQVS01. Next base: position 4,447 of record CAXTUE010000033.1, read on the forward strand.
TAGAAGTAGACGGTACGCGCCACACCATTACGCGTCCACTGCTCGGTGTGGGCGATAGAAGGATCAGCCAGCGCATGCACTGGAGCGAGAATAAGCTCCGTCACCTCGCTGGCTTGTAAGTGGAGAGTTCCTGGCCCCTGTGGTAAGTAGGCTACAACGGGCGTAATGAGGTAGTTGCTCACAATCGTAAATACAGGAGGCAACACGCCAAGCACCTCGACACGCCCCGGCTCTAAACCAATTTCTTCATACGCTTCTCTCAGCGCGGTCATTGCTGGCGACGCATCAGTAGCATCCACACCACCACCCGGAAAAGCGATTTCACCACTATGTGAGCGCAACGTACTCGCACGTCGAATAAGTGCAAGATAAGGAATGCCATTCTGCTCAAAAAGAGCAAGCAAAACAGCAGCTTTACGCGCATCGGGGCGTTGTCCCTCGACGGCATCTATCAGGCTATCGGCCTGCTCGACAGAATGGAGACGTTGGCGTAATCGGTCGACAAGATACTCAATTGTAGTGATTTCCATAAGTATATTGTAGCATATTGTCATTTGATGCATTAGTATGATATACTATGACAAGCAGAAAAACACCGGAGAGATTGTCAAAAGGGCGGATAATGTCTTGCATTCGTGGCCTGCTTTTGGTATAATTAGAGCATCGAGTGGGGGTATGCATTCATTCAGGTGCTTTGTATGGCAGTAGTATGGCTTCACGCCTGCGAGCATCGTTTCGTAGTATCGTTCTGTAGGGCAAACCATAGTCGCGCAGATTCTCTCGTACAAGCTATACGGATTAAGAGATTTTAACAAACGTCCGAGACGATTACCGCCTGAACAAACTCCCCACAAGAAGACCAGACTCAGTGACGCACTCCTCTATGTCTGTGTATCGCAATCGCCAGGTGGCCCTTCTCGCTTCCGCTTCGCATCCTCGCGGTACCGCGAACAGAATCGAGAGTTTCACGCTAGCTAAAGCACTGCACAACAAGAGAGCAGTCCAGAGTCAGGCAAAAACCGTGGATCGAAGGGGGTTTTTACCCATGCAGACTCAACAGCACGGCGACCTTTCGACAGAGCCAGCAGAAAATCTGAAAATCGGGCGGGTACAGACGATGTTAGAAGAAAATGACCCACAAGGGCAAAACGGCAGCACTCCTGAAGAAGGCGAAGAGCTGAATCAGAACGAGATGGAAGCGTTGCTGGCATCAACAAGCGCACCCATAAACATTAAGCGGGGCGACGTGGTCGAGGGCGTTATCGTGCGTATTGACCAGGATGAGATTCTGGTCGATATTGGCCTCAAGTCAGAGGGCGTCCTCTCGACAAGAGAGCTTCCAGCCAGTGGCTATGGCTCGTTCTCCGAACTCCATCTTGACGACAAAATTCTGGTCTTTGTTATTCAGCCAGAGTCACAGGAGGGCCACGCCGTCCTCTCGCTCAAACGCGCCAATGTCGAGCGCCAGTGGCGCATAGCGGAAGACCAATATAAGAGCGGCGAACTGCTCAAAGCGAAAGTCATCGACTACAATAAAGGCGGCTTGATTGTCGATGTCGCCGGTATTCGAGGCTTTGTGCCAATCTCGCAGATACTCAATTTGAAACGCGAAGAGGTTGCCTCCGGTGGTGAAAACCAGGAGACAGCGGCCAAACTTCAAGGAATGAAGGATAAAGAACTTCAACTCAAGATCATTGAGATCAACCGGGCACGCAACCGTTTAATCCTCTCCGAGCGTTTAGCTGTTCAAGAATGGCGGCAACGTCGACGTGAGGAATTACTTGACGAGCTGAAACCCGGCGAAGTACGCAAAGGTGTTGTCAGCAACCTTGCAAACTTTGGTGCCTTCGTCGATCTTGGTGGTGCCGACGGACTGGTACACATCAGTCAATTGGCGTGGAGTCGCGTCAACCATCCCAGTGAAGTGCTTCACGTCGGGCAAGAGGTGGAAGTACAGGTTCTGAGCGTCGATAAAGAAAAGAAGAAGATCGCCCTCTCCATCAAACGTGCCGAGGTCGATCCCTGGACCACCGTCGAGCAACGTTATACACCCGGTCAGGTCGTCACAGGCGTTGTAACGAAGATCGCTCCATTCGGTGCCTTTGCTCGCATCGAAGACGGCATCGAAGGTCTCATTCACCTGTCCGAGTTGACACCAGGACAGGACCCTAAGTCTATCTTGCATGAAGGTGCCCAGCTTCAGTTGCGTATTCTACGCATTGATGCTGAGCGTCGCCGCTTAGGTCTCAGTTTGCGCCAGGCTGATGAAATTGATGCAACGGGCGCGCAGCCTTCCGAGGACGACTACGCACTGGTCGAAGCGGCACAAACCAATGAGCCTGCTACAACTACAACGCAAACGTCCGAAGTCGGTGCTCCTACGACAGCCCCTACCGCTGTCGAAGCTGCTCCATCGCTGGCAAGCACGACGCCATCACTTGAAGCAACGCCATCACCACAAGAGCAGGGACAGCAAAGGCCAAGACCTGACAACAGACGCGAGCGGAATAACGATGCTTCGGGTAAAGGTCCCGTCGAAGATGCAGGCGAACTCACTGCTATGGCAGAGGCGTTCCGTAATGCAGCACGGCGCAAAGACGATAACGAAGAATAGGTAGGGAGATTCGAAGAGTAAATTTACGGATTTCCACAAGAGGACTACCCTACTACAGACGATGCGTCGTCTATAGTAGGGTAGTCCTCTTGCCGCATTCAGGAATGATGAAGATGATGGGCATACCTGATTTTTTAGCATTCCATTTGTGAGTTGTTTCCATTCTTCTATGAATATATAGCAATGACACAAGATGCAACAATCCAATTCCGTTAGTCTTGACGCTTTACTAGAAGTAGAGTATTATGAACTATACCGTTTGCTCTAAAACAACGCTTCAAAAAGATACGGAGGCATCTGCAAAATATACAGGTCCTACTGGATTAGATAATTGTACATTAACAGATGATTGTGCGACCTTCACGCTGCTTCTCTCTTGTAGGTAAGCAGTGTGGAGGTCGATTGTTTCCCTGTAAGATGTTGTGAGTGTATGTTGACAGTGTGCCGATCATAAAAGTTGATACACTGGTAGACGGGAGGGCTTCAACTGTTTAACTTGACGCACTATACCTTGTGTTGTATGATGAAGTACCCTGTTTTTACGAGGGACACTATAGAGGGTTTGGTTCCATCCTCTGCCGCCACTCAAAGGGGGGTGACAAACAGATGAATGATAGAGATAGGTTTGATAAGTTTACTGAGCGTGCCAGGAAGGTCCTGAGTCTCGCTCAAGAGGAAGCACAGCGCTTCCAACACAATTATATTGGGACAGAACATCTGCTCCTCGGCCTCGTTCGCGAGGGCGAAGGTGTTGCTGCTAAAGTATTTGCTAATCTAGGTGTCGAACTCAATAAGGTTCGGAGTGCCGGTGAATTTATCATTGGTCGTGGTGAGCGAATTGTTCTCGGAGAGATCGGCCTAACACCACGCGCCAAAAAGGTGATTGAGCTTGCTGTTGACGAAGCTCGTCGTCTGAATCATCATTATATCGGGACAGAACACTTGCTTCTCGGCCTCGTTCGCGAGGGTGAGGGTATCGCTGCTGGCGTACTTGAGAGTCTTGGCGTCAACCTCGAAAAGGTTCGCACACAGACGATTCAGGTCCTAAGCCAGTCGGGCCCATCACACGAGCGAGATGCGAAGCACTCCAAAACTCCCACTATCGACCAAATGGGTATCGACCTTACGCAGGCTGCCCGTGCTGGTACCCTCGATCCGGTTGTGGGACGCCATCAGGAGATTGAGCGCGTCATCCAGATTCTGTCACGACGTAACAAGAATAATCCAGCACTTATCGGTGAACCAGGCGTTGGTAAAACCGCTATTGTTGAAGGTCTCGCACAGCGCCTTATTTCAGGCGAAGTGCCCGAAACCCTCGCTGGCAAGCGCCTCCTCACACTCGATGTCGGCTCACTTGTGGCCGGTACAAAGTATCGTGGTGAATTCGAGGAACGCCTTAAAAAGATTATCGAAGAGATTCGCAATAGCCGCGACTGCATCATCTTTATCGATGAGGTACACACACTCGTAGGTGCTGGTGCCGCAGAGGGCGCGGTTGACGCCGCGAATATTCTGAAGCCAGCCCTCGCTCGTGGCGAGCTACAGTGCATTGGTGCCACCACACTCGACGAATACCGCAAGTATATCGAGCGTGACGCCGCCCTGCAACGCCGCTTCCAGGAGGTCATTGTACGTGAGCCTTCCGTTGAGGAAACCATCGAAATCCTCAAGGGTATTCGTCCACGCTACGAGGAGCATCACCGTCTGGTTATTACCGATGAGGCACTCAAGGCCGCGACCGAAATGGCAAGCCGCTACATCACCGACCGCTTCATGCCTGACAAGGCCATCGATCTGATCGACGAAGCATCGAGCCGTGTACGCATGCAGAACTCACTTGCACCTCTCAACCTGAAAGAGGCAATGAAGGGTCTGGAATCGGTGTTACGCGAGAAGGAAGCTGCGATCCAGCAACAGGAGTACGAGCTTGCGGCTGAACTACGCGACCGCGAAGTCAAGTTGCGCGACCGTATCTCCAAACTGGAGTCCGGCTGGCAACGCGAACGTGGCACGGACAAGCCAACCGTTGGCGAAGAGGAGATCGCGCAGATCGTCTCAATGTGGACGGGTATTCCGGTGATGCGTATCGCACAGGAAGAGTCGCAGCGTCTCCTACAAATGGAAGATGCACTACACGCTCGTATTATCGGCCAGAACGAGGCCATTGAAAAGATTGCTCGCGCCGTGCGTCGCGCACGTGCTGGTTTGAAAGATCCCAAGCGTCCAATTGGATCGTTCATCTTCATGGGACCAACTGGTGTCGGTAAAACCGAGCTTGCCAAGACGCTCGCCGAATTCATGTTTGGTAGCGAGGATGCCCTGATCAAAATTGACATGTCGGAGTTCATGGAACGCCACGCGGCTGCTCGCCTCGTCGGTGCCCCTCCAGGATATGTCGGCTACGAAGAGGGTGGTCAGCTTACCGAGGCCGTACGCCGCAAGTCCTACAGTGTTATCCTGCTCGACGAAATCGAGAAGGCACACCCCGATGTCTTCAACATGCTGCTCCAAATCCTGGAAGATGGCAAGTTGACGGACGCCAAAGGGCGCACAGTAGACTTCCGTAACACCATTGTCATCATGACCTCGAACGTTGGTGCCGCCCTGCTCAACAGGGAAGCAAAGATGGGCTTCAAGCAGTCGAAAGACAAGGCGAAGGCCAATCAAAACGAGTACGATGCCATGAAGGACAAGGTGCTCGGCGAACTGAAGAACACCTTCAAACCTGAGTTCCTGAACCGTATCGACGACGTGATTGTCTTCCATGCTCTACGTATGGAGGAAATGCAGTCTATCATTGACCTGTTACTGAACCGCGTACGCAACCAGCTAACAGAGCAGCAGGTAGAACTCGTTGTACCGTCCGCATCGAAGGAATTCTTGATCGACAAGGGCTTTGATCCTGAGTATGGTGCGCGTCCATTGCGCCGCACCATACAAAGAATGGTTGAGGACCCACTGGCGGAAGGCTTGCTGCAAGGCAAGTTCCACCCCGGTGATCTCGTTGAGGCCGTTGTCGTCGATGACGATCTCGATCTACAGGTTCGCAATCGTATAGAGCAGTTGCCCGCACCTGCATCCGCGATGCCAGAAGCAGCTCTCCCCGCCGGTGGCGAAAGCAGTTCTGATCTCTAAATTCTCGGAGGGACGTGAACAATGTTCGCGTCCCTCTTTATTTTGCCCTTAAAGATTTTTATGCCAAAACTACGCACAAAATATATCTGTCAACAATGCGGCGGCGAGCAAAGTAAGTGGATGGGCAAGTGTCCCGACTGTGGTGCATGGAATACACTTGAAGAAGTCACCGAAGCACCACAGAGTCCCGCCCAACAGCGTCGTCAGGCTCTGGTCGGGAATACCACTCTTGCGCAAGGCACACATACTCCAATTCTGCTCCCTCAGATTAAACCACTGATACAGGAACGCATCTCTGTTGGCTATCCTGAGATGGATCGCGTGCTCGGCGGTGGACTTGTCGCGGGATCGCTGATTTTGGTTGGCGGCGAACCGGGTATTGGTAAATCAACTCTGCTGCTACAGGTTTCGGGCGCGATTGCTGATGCTGTTGGGACAGTCCTCTATGTCTCTGGTGAAGAGTCTATCGAACAGGTCAAGATGCGCGCTGAGCGTCTGGGTATCACGGGCGAACGCCTCTATCTGTTGGCCTCGATTGAGCTTGATGTCATTGCGGAAGCCGTTAACCGCTTCAAACCTGCCCTCGTTATCGTTGACTCTATTCAGACGGTGATTGCCAGTCATGTAACCTCCGCCCCCGGCAGCATCAGTCAGGTACGCGAATGCACGTTACAATTGATGCAACTGGCAAAGAGTACACACGTGCCTATCTTTATCATTGGGCACGTAACCAAAGAAGGTACCGTTGCCGGACCTAAAGCGTTAGAGCATATCGCAGATGCTGTCCTCTACCTTGAAGGTGAACGTTATCACTCTTACCGTCTATTGCGTGGCGTCAAAAATCGCTTTGGCGCGACACATGAGATCGGTGTCTTCGAGATGCAAGGTGAAGGCATGGTCGAGGTCGCGAACCCCTCGGCGGTCTTTCTCGCCGACCGTGCCATTGGCGCGACCGGTTCGGCGGTTGTTGTCAGTATGGAAGGCACACGTCCCCTGCTGGTTGAGGTGCAAGCGTTGGTGACGCCAAGTAATTTTGGCAACGCTCGTTGTACAACAAACGGCATTGAACATAACCGTCTTGTGATGCTACTCGCGGTCCTTACCAAGCGTGTAGGGTTAGCAGTGGGCAATCACGATGTATACGCGAACGTGGTTGGCGGTTTTACGCTGGAAGAGCCATCAATCGACCTAGGCGTGGCCTGTGCCATTGCCTCTAGCTATCGAGAGAAAAATATTCCGTCCGATATGACGCTGATTGGCGAAGTTGGTCTTTCTGGCGAACTTCGGGCCGTGAGCCGTCTCTCGCTCCGTGTGCGCGAGGCTGCTAAGCTTGGTTTTAAACGGTGCATTGTACCGAGTGCGGGCCGTGACAAAAAAGTACGAGCAGAGTTGGAGGATGCAGGACTTCCCCCTGATTTTAAGGTGCTTACCGCTAGCTCACTTGCGGTTGCCCTGGAAATTGCACTACACTGAAAAAAGAAAGCGCATTTTTACAACGCAAAGACAACTGGCACGTATAGCGTATATGGCATGAGTAATTTTTAAAACAGGACTATAGAGAAGAACTGTTACTCTCTCATTCTTGCATTGAAAGGGTGTTAGAAGAGTGTATACTGCAAGTACAGGTATATACTTTTCTCGGCTCAATGCGTTTTTGTAAGCTTTCTATGGTGGGTCAGGCAACACACTTTTGCTATTATCCTTTCTTTTATCACCGACCTCTCCTTGCCATGAAGCTGCGTTGAGCACTCTTCTGCTGTTTTCAGTGTTCTGCTTTGGAGGATGCAGGGATGTTTGGTAATATGATTGCCCGTATTAGCGGGAGTATCGTTGCTATTGGAATTGTTGTCGGTATTTTCTTTCTAGATCGCGGCCACTTGCCCGCTCAAATCGAGTGGGTTATTGGCATCGCTGTAGCCGCCGCTCTTCTCGCTTTCATTATCACTCCGTATGTCACAGTCGTACCTTACCGTTGGATTAGCGACAGAATTCGTAAAGCAGCCGCTAGCGATCTTGTCGCCGCCGCGATTGGACTCACCATCGGTCTTATCATTTCAGCACTACTCGCCATTCCGCTTAATAGTCTACCCTCGAACTGGGGCCGTATCCTGCCATTCGTCGCGACGCTGCTCTTTGCCTATCTCGGCGTGACCATTGCGGTCCTGCGTAAAAATGACATCGGTCATCTCTTTCTAAGCATTCAGAGTGCTGTTACACGACGCAACCGCGAGCGCGATGAAGAACGCGAACAGAGCCGCGAAGAGAAGCGCGCAAGAGACCGCGAGAAGGAAAAAGACAAAGACAAAGAGAAGGAGCGTGTTGTACCAGAACCTTCTCCACTGCCACCGATTTTACTCGACACAAGCGCGATTATAGACGGTCGTATCAAAGATATCAGTCAGACGGGCTTCATCTACGGCACACTACTTGTTCCCCGCTTTGTGCTAGAAGAACTACAGCGTATAGCAGACTCTGCCGACACGATGCGTCGCAACCGTGGTCGGCGCGGCCTCGAGATACTCAATACGCTAAAAACCGAGGCGGCGGTGCCGGTCGAGATCACGGATGCCGACATAGATGGTATTCCAGAGGTCGATGGCAAACTGGTGAAGATGGCTCGTAATCTGCACTGTGCAATCATCACGAACGATTTCAACCTCAACCGTGTTGCGGAGCTTCAGGGCGTCAAAGTTCTCAACATCAATGAACTCGCTAATGCCATCAAACCAGTCCTGCTCCCCGGCGAAGATATCCATATCAAGATCATGCAGGATGGCAAGGAACTGGGACAGGGCGTAGGCTATCTCGATGATGGTACGATGATCGTCGTGGAGAACGGACGCCAGTACATGGGAGTAGCCATCGAGGTTACAGTCACACGGGTGTTACAGACGGTGGCAGGTAGGATGATCTTTGCTCATCCCAAGCAGCCTACGGGTTCACACGCACAAATTCAAGCACCTGCAAAACAACGCCAATTGTGAGTGACCGCTTCATGCAAGAACAGATCGAAAAAGCATCGGCCATCATCGTTGCAGGTGGGTCAAGCCGTCGTATGCTAGGACGTGATAAGTTGTGGACTCCACTTCTGGGGCGTACTACTCTTGCCCGGACACTTGATGTGTTTCAAGCATCCGAACACATAGAGTCCATCGTCCTGGTAAGTAGTGCTGAACGGCTTGCAGATACGCTCCACTTGTGTGAAAAAGAATACTGGCACAAAGTTACCGTCGTAGTTCCAGGTGGACTACGACGACAGGACTCCGTGGCTATTGGCCTCGATATACTAGCCGCTACACCGCCTCAATGGGTGCTAATTCACGATGCGGCCCGCCCTTTTGTCACCCCAGCAATGGTGCAAGAGGGCTTGCTTTCAGCTCAAACACATAAAGCTAGCGTTGCAGCCGTGCCTGTGAAAGATACCATCAAACAGGTAAGTGACAACATTATTTACGCGACTCCTGATCGCTCACGTCTATGGACTATCCAAACGCCACAAGTTTTCTCGTTTCCACTTATTCATGCCGCCCATCATAATCCTATCGCGCAGGAGAATTTTCCAGATGATGCTGCACTACTTGAACGTCTAGGTTATCCAGTAGCCATCTTTCAAGGCTCATACGCGAACATCAAAATCACCACACAAGAAGACCTGCTTATCGCGGAGGCACTGTTACAGGGGGACATCGCATGACATTTCGTATCGGCAATGGCTATGACGTACACGCACTGGTCGAGGGGCGTCCGCTCTATCTCGGCGGTGTGCTCATCCCCCATACACACGGCTTACTCGGACATTCCGACGCCGATGCAGTCATACATGCCATCGTCGATGCTCTGCTGGGTGCAGCAGCCTTTGGTGACATCGGTACTCATTTTCCCTCATCCGACCTGCGCTGGAAGGATCAACCAAGTTTCGTATTCCTCGACTATATCTACGAGCAGCTACAGGACGCACACTGGACGATCAGCAACATCGACGTAACCATTGTCGCTGAACGCCCCAAGATGGCTCCCTACATCTCTGCTATGCGTTTCCACGTTGCCGAACACCTGCACCTTGCTAAGGAGCAAATAAGCATTAAAGCCACCACTACCGATGGTCTCGGTTTCGCAGGCAGACGAGAGGGGATAGCCTGCTACGCAGTAGCACTGATTGAGCATTAAGAAGTATGGCTACCTGAATCTTGTCATAGAGGCGGGTTGTGTGATACAAAGAGTAGTAGAGCCACAATTGAGCGAAGAAGCAGTGGAGCAATATGGCCTTGAACATGCAAGGAACGTATATGTGCCACAATTTCTTGTCGTTGCCGCAACAAAATTGCTATCCTAAAGTTGTGGAAGTACACGTTTTCGAGAGAGGAATACACGCATGAGTTCGGTGAGCACACAAACGCGTTCGCTGCAAGACCGTCTGAGTAGAATTCAGATTTCGCCACAAGTCTTTTCCTGGTGTTTTTTAGGAGCCTGCTTCTGGCTTATACTTGGTGTTTCGCTTGATGCATGGGCGCATGGACATATCCGGCTAGATAGTTTCTGGACACCGTGGCATGCCGTGCTGTATTCAGGATTGTTCGCTACTGCCGTTGTCCTCCCCGGTGCAATACTCATCAATCGACTTAAGGGCATGTCCTGGCGCGAGACAGTTCCTGCTGGCTATGAAATATCGGTGCTTGGCATCATCGGCTCATTCATAGGTGGTGTGGGCGATATGACATGGCACCTGCTATTCGGCGTCGAACAAAATTTAGATGCCGCTCTTTCGCCAACCCATATCGCGCTCATGCTGTTCTTTGGCTTTGTACTTGTGGGTCCATTTCACGCCCTCTATGTCAGTCGTACTCGTACCTCTCCAGTTCTCCTCCTACTTTCATTCACGATACTTTTACTCTACTGGCAAATTATCTCTTCAGAGGCAAGTCCATACACAGATTTCTTTCTGACGAATGCTCCGAAGACGGATGGGACAAGACAAACGCTCGCCGTTGTCTCCTATATTGTGCAAGGAGGATTTTTAGCTGGCCTGACGATGTATCTGCTACGTAGGTGGAAGCCGTTCTTTGGTTTCTTTTTTATCGCGCTGACGTTAAGTACTGCGACGCTTGCCGCAATGGAAAACAATTATCTCATAATGCTTATCGGGGCCATCGCTGGCTTGCTCATAGATTGTGCCTACCGATTAGTACGACCATCGCTAGCGTCTGTCGAGCGTTTCCGCCTGTTCATTGCAAGCGTACCAGGGATATGGTTGCTGACCTACACAATCGTCGTGTCAGCGCTCTATGGAACTGTATGGACAACTCACCTACTTGTAGGCTCAATCGTTGTGACCTGTATTATTAGCTGGCTGCTGTCAGGTCTGATGTTCCCGCCCGCCGTACCCCAGGAGCAATAAAGAAACATGTGTAGGGACCGATTTATCACGTCCTCGTTAGCGATTGATTGCTAACGAGGACGTGATAAATCGGTCCCTATCAGGATTTACACCGTTAAGATTGTTTATTTTCGGGTGCAGACTGAATAGATGGAGTTGTTTGCTCGGCGGCTTTGACGCGCTCTTTCTGTTCAGGTGTCATAAGCATTTGCACAGCATGACGTGGGCTGGTTGGAATGCTTTGCGATACCTTATGCAATTCTTCCATCGGTAGCTCGGACATAATTTTGTCCTTGACATCTTTTGCCTGACCGATGCCACGACCCGCATTTCTTCCGATGGATTGCAGTGTTTTTGGTCCAAAGAGTGCTAAACCAACAAGCACGACAATAATCAGTTCAAGCCAGTGTCCACCCATGATACTTTCCTTTCACGAACTCCAATATATGTTGTAT
>CAXTUE010000034.1:0-210 GCA_964247355.1 uncultured Ktedonobacteraceae bacterium
CATCTACGCTACTCAAGTTAATTAACAGAACAATAGCGTTAGCCAGGATCATGAGCCAGGGATTACGCGTACGATAGACGAGCCACGCACTGGTATATGCAAGTACAAAGCCAAGCGAGAGAATGAAGAAAAGAAAAATGGCGTCGTCATTTCCAGTATTGTCCGTTAAAGCTGTTGCAAGCCAATGCTGCATACTCCTCAGCAACATGC
>CAXTUE010000034.1:220-13115 GCA_964247355.1 uncultured Ktedonobacteraceae bacterium
AGTTTGCCAGAAAGAGAGCAGCAGCCCAAAGCTTACAGCAGCAATATGTACAACAAGCGTTGGAACGCGTTTTTGCTTCGCAACAACCACACCGATAATCAATCCGAGAAACGTTGTGATAGTGAGAATACTCAGGTGATCGACCCAGTTCGCCGCCTGTACGGACCATGCTGTGCTGTACACAACAATAGCGAGCAAAACAAGCGAAAACCAGCCCTCTGCTACTCCAATATGAACCTCGCGTCGCGGAGGCGCATTCTTGTACTCAGGATTATATTTTGGTTTATCAGAGATAATCTTTGCTAACCGATTGAACGAAGTCGAGGTGTTTTGCATAGCTATTACCTTCGTTGCATACTACCTGCATTGGGACCGCTTTCAAGCACTGAAGCGATGTCGTCTCTCCATTGCACACGCACTACTGATATTCCGGCCCCTTCGAGTAGAGCAAGCGAGTCTTCATCGGAGGGTTTATCTTCAAACGATGTTGCATTCAAACCAATCACAGCGACTTGCACACCCCGTCGTTGTAAGTGACGCAACCCCTCATGCCAATCACGTGAATTCGATGGCGTGATAATAATGGCTACCGTGTTGCGCCCAAAGTGAATCGCATCTAGGGCGAGAGCTTCTTTCAAATCAGGGCCGGAACCTGCTTTGACAACGGCAAGCAGTTCCAGCATGCGTTCAATCTGGCGTTCGCCCCGATCAAGATTCAAAAATTCACGCTGTCGCCCATTAACGATCATGCCGACAGAAAGGTCACTGCGGAGCAGATAGTTGGTGACAGTTGCAGCAATAGAAACGCCATATTCCTCTGTTGATTGTTCGCCTTTGCCCGTTTGTACAGCATCGTGCAAGTCGAGAAAAATCCAGGCATCGACGGCGGGATCAAGATCGAATTCCTTCACCATAAGTTTATTATAGCGCGCACTTGACCGCCAGTGTATCCGGTTTAGCGCATCTCCATTGACATATTCACGAATCGTTGTGGCATTAATTGTAGCTTGTAGCGCACGTCGGGAATTCCTACCTCTTCCAGGCAGGCCACCTGTGAAGAGTGCGAACGTGGCAATGGGAAATACGCGGGGCAAGACCATCAGTTCGCGCGACGACGAAAGCGAGATACGACGCCGGAAGAGGCCAAAGGGATCACCACTCGTGGCCGTAACAGGTCCGAGTTGAAAGCGTCCCCGTTGCCTACACACGCTTCGCGCCCGCCACATAGCCCGTTTCCGTCCTCCCATACTTGCGACATAGCCTGCTCGATGGCCGGGTAGACTCGATCCATCAGCAACCTGTACCCAGAGCTTAGGAAAAATGCTCAGGTTATCAAGCATAAGTCGCTCTTCAAAGACTTCGCCTACCTGAATACGTTCGCCAGTAACGGCCCGTCGAAAGATCATCTTGCGCAAGCTGTACCGCGCCCACAGCCATGACAGTACAAATAGTATCGTCAGTACATAGGTCAGTACATACAGAACCTTCCACCCACTACTGATGGAGAGAAAGGCCAGAATGAGAATCAGTAAAACCGCTTGCCAGGGTCGCATAGCTAGCGTCCCCTTCCGCCGCCAACCCATGCATTCGGCACAGGCACACTCTGCAAAATTTCGTCCAGGATATTTGTCGATGTGACGGCACGTACACGAGCAGCCGGTGTCACGATGATACGGTGTGCCAGCGTTGGTTTCGCCAACAGTTTGATATCATCGGGAATCACATAGCCACGACTGCGCATGGCTGCAAGGGCTTGCGATGCTCTAAATAGAGCTAGAGAACCTCGCGGACTCACACCGAGGTAGATATTCTGGTGATTACGGGTCGCATTGGAGATGGCAACGATATATTCTCGAATAGACGGATCAACATGAATGTTGCGTATCTGCTGCTGAATATGTACCAGTTCGTCCGCTGTCATAATCTGCGCAAGGTCTTCAAGCGGGTGATGATGCTGGTGGCTATCAAGAATATTAATTTCGTCTATGGCCTTTGGATATCCAAGACTGATATTCATCATAAAGCGATCTAGTTGCGCTTCTGGCAAAGGAAAGGTGCCTTCATATTCAATCGGATTTTGCGTTGCCATCACCATGAATGGTTCCGGCAGACGATGCGACACTCCATCAACCGTAACCTGCGCCTCTTCCATCGCCTCCAAAAGGGCTGATTGTGTTTTTGGTGTCGCGCGATTAATTTCGTCGGCAAGCACGATCTGGGCCATGACCGGCCCTGGACGAAACTCGAAGTTTCCTGTTTTCTGATTATAGATAGAGACACCCGAAACATCGCTCGGCAAAAGGTCAGGCGTGAACTGAATACGCTTAAAGGTACACCCGATAGAACGCGCGATAGCTTTGGTGAGAACTGTTTTGCCTACTCCCGGCACATCTTCAATCAAAATATGTCCACGGCAGATAACCGCGATCAGGCTAAATGCCACTGAATCAGCTTTACCTACGATAACTCGTTCAACATTGGCGACCACGCGCTGTACCGCCGTCGCCAAGTCCTGTACTGACTGCATACTATTTCTCTCCAACGAGGGAATTTATAGATTCCTATTTCGATGTGTTAGCACCCTGTCTATTTGATAGGCTATTATGGTACCACAAAATGCCAAAAGGCACGAGTGGCAGTTTTGTAGCGAAATACTTCCACTGCTAATACGACTCTCTGCCTTTTTTGTTACGTTTTTCACAAACGTTTCTTTTTCCACTAAAAGAAGCATAGCAAATAATCCTGAAAAAAAGCTAAAAATTGCTGATCTTCTCTATCTCGACAGTACACCGAAGCTATGCTACACTACCTACAGCATGTAGTAGGAGGTCAAAGTAGCAATGGCAGGTAAGTGGGACAGCACATTAAAGCAACTTATAAAAATCAATCCGCAGCACTTCATCTCCTGGCTCTTAGAGGGAGCGGAGTACATAGGCGAACTGTCGCCTCATCTTAACCGTAGCCTCGATATGGATGCGCTACATGAGGTAATAGCGAATGGTAAACGCTTCGCTGTTCACATTGAATTTCAAAGACGTGCCGATGCAGGTATGGCTGAACGCGTTTGGGAATACAACGTGTTAGCAAATCGCTTTCTCGACATGAGTGTTGTCTCCTATGTTATATACCTAAAAGAGGATGGCATGATAGCCTCATCACCTTATATAGACCGGCATCCGATAGATGGCTCGGAAATACACCGTTTTAACTTTACTAATGTAAAACTCTGGGAGATACCTGTCGAGTTATTCAAAGACACAGAACTCGTAGCCTTGCTACCACTAGTTCCGTTAACACAAAACGGTGCAACACACGAAATCATCGAGGAAACAGTCAACGATATAGAGCGACTTGTAGAAGATAATACTGTAAAGAATGAACTAATTTCTCTTACATTGACATTAGCTTCACTCGCATTTCTTGGCGAAAAGCAAGAGCAAGACTGGCTTGTCAGGAGGTTTAGAATGCAACACGACTTATTACATGATACACCCATTTATCAATTGATTCTAGCTGAGGGCCGTGAAGAGGGCATCCAACAAGGCATTCAGCAAGGCATCCAGCAGGGCATTCAGCAAGGCATCCAGCAGGGCATCCAGCAAGGGGTCGAGCAAACACTTCAACAGAAGCTACATGAACAACGCGCTGTAGTACAGCGTATAGTACAAACAAAATTTCCGAAACTTGCACGTCTTGCTATAGACAAGACAGAAACAATAGTAGATGAAAAAAAGCTGCTAGACTTGAATGTCTACATGAGCGTTGCACAAACCGAGGCAGATGCTCGACAATACCTTCTCGATATTGAGAAACCAGAGACTCGTGACTAGCGTAACAAAGTCTATACCCACACAAGCGATTATGCTATTATAGGCGTCATGAGCCAGAATAACGAAAAGAATACGAAAGAAGAACTTCATGCAGTGGTGCATGGGTATGTGCAGGGCGTTGGCTTTCGCTACTTTGCCTCTCACAAAGCGTCGTCGCTTGGATTGCGTGGCTATGCCCGTAATAGAGGAGATGGCAGTGTGGAGGTAGTGGCGCAAGGAGCGCGCAGTGCTTTAGAAAATCTTCTGGTCGCTTTACGGCAAGGACCTTCAGCCTCGGAGGTGGATAGGGTCGAGACGACGTGGCGCGAACCCACAGAATACCTTACGGGCTTTTCCATTCGATATTAAAAATGATTGAGGACGGATGACGATGATTGATCGCAAGACGGTAGAAAATGTAGCAAAACTCGCGCGCTTAGGCATGAGTGAGGAAGATATTACGACATTCCAGCAACAACTCTCGGTTATCCTGGAGAACATCAAGATATTACAGGAAGCCGATGTGAGCGGCGTCTCACCCACAGACCATGCATCACGCTTGACCAGTGTCATGCGCCCCGATGTACCACAGCCCTCGTTTCCGCCAGAGGTGCTACTTGCAAATGCACCCGATCAGGAAGACAACAGCTTGAAGGTCAACGCTGTGTTGGAAGGGGAGTAAACAACAATGACAGAACTCTATACACTCACGATTCATGAAGCGGGCGATTTGTTACGGCAAAAAAAGATTTCGTCGGTCGAGTTGACCAAGGCGCATCTTGATCGTATTCGCGCAGTGGAAGATAAGGTCAAGGCATTCACGCTTGTTACCGACGAACTGGCCCTGCAACAGGCGCAAGAGGCGGACCGGCGCATTATACATGGCGAAGAACTCTCCCCGCTTACAGGCATACCGATAGCGATCAAGGATGTGATCTCGACGAAGGATGTTACTACAACTGCTGGCTCGCGCATGTTAGAAAACTTCAAGCCGGTGTATGACGCAACGGTCATGAAAAAGCTGAATGCGGCAGGCATCGTAATGGTTGGCAAAACCAACATGGACGAGTTCGCGATGGGATCGTCGACCGAGAATTCAGCATTTTTCAAGACACATAACCCGTGGGACCTCGAACGCGCCCCCGGTGGAAGTAGTGGTGGCTCTGCCGCTGCAGTAGCCGCAGGTATGGCAATGGGTTCGTATGGAAGCGATACAGGTGGCTCGATTCGTCAACCTGCCGCGCTCTGTAACGTGCTAGGCGTCAAGCCGACCTATGGCCGTGTCTCGCGCTTCGGTCTCATCGCCTTTGGCTCGTCGCTTGACCAGATTGGTCCGTTTGCACGTGATGCACGCGACGCCTCGTTGCTCATGCAAGCTATCGCGGGACATGATGACCGCGACTCGACTAGTTCGCCCAAAGCTGTACCTGATTATAGTGCTGGCTTAAGTGGCAGCATTAAAGGTATGAAGCTGGGTGTGCCGGAAGAGTACTGGGTCGAGGGCACGCAACCGGAAGTCATCAAAGTCGTACGTGAAAACATTGAGAAGCTTCGTGCAATGGGTGCCGAGATTGTTGATGTGTCTCTGCCTCATACAAAATATGGCGTATCGGCTTACTACATCATCGCTCCAGCCGAGGCCAGCGCAAATCTCGCGCGTTACGATGGCGTGAAATATGGCTATTCCTATCGCGATACAGACGACATGTGGGAAGCTATGGAAAAGACGCGTCAATATGGCTTCGGTGCCGAGGTGAAGCGCCGTATCATGCTTGGAACGTACGCGCTCTCCTCTGGCTACTACGATGCCTACTATAAGCAAGCTGAGAAAGTGCGATCATTAATCACACAGGATTTCGAGAAGGCGTTTGAGAAGGTTAATGCTCTCGTTAGCCCCGCATCACCAACGGTGGCATTTAAGCTCGGCGAGATTTCAGATCCCTATCAAATGTACTTGCAAGACGTGTTCACCATTCCAGCTAACCTTGCCGGCATTTGCGGTATCTCTATTCCTGGCGGCTTCAGTCAAGGACTACCCGTTGGTCTACAACTCTTAGGTCCAGCATTTGGCGAAGAGGTCATTCTCCGCATTGCCGACGCCTTTGAGCGTGAGACTGACTATCAAACGCAATGGCCGAAAGACTTGTAGGACAGGTCATAGCATATGGTACGGCGCATCATAGCTCTTTCATTACTAGCGTTGGCACTTGTTATTCTTCTTGTGACGCCTATTCTTGCGTTCACACCTGTAGGGAACAGTGTCAACGAGGTGCTTGGATTGACACCGCCAACACCAACCGCCACTGCTGTGCCCTTTGTGCCAACGCCTGTACCATCGCCATCGCCCGTACTTACGGTTAAGGGTCTGCCACCAACACTTACCTCAAGCACGGCCTATCTTGAGGATATGGATACAGGCAACGTACTCGTCAACATTCGGGGTGAGAAGCCGGTGCCAATGGCGAGCATCACAAAAATTATGACGGCGGTCATCGCGGTACAAACAAACAATCTCGATCAAGGCATTACCGTCAAGCAAGACGCAATAGATGAGGTCACGTTACACAATGGCAGTAGTGCTCTGCTGCAACGTGGTGATGTGGTACCTCTCAAGGCTCTGCTCTATGGCTTGCTCCTACCATCTGGTGATGATGCGGCAATAGCCATAGCAGACGGTCTTGCAGGGACTTCAGACAAGTTTGTGCAGAGAATGAATCTCTTTGCGCATCGCCTACAACTGTATCAGACGCACTACACAAATCCAGATGGACTAACGCCCGATAACGAAACAAATTCTAATCACTACACAACCGCCGCCGACCTTGTACGATTGTCACGCTATGCAATGTCGCTACCACTCTTCGCGCAAATTGTGCAAACTCCGACATACACGCTTGCCGCGAATGGACAGCATCATAGATATAGCTGGAAAACTACCAACGATTTGCTGAGTACGTATGCAGGCATGACTGGTATCAAGACAGGTCATACAGTGGAGGCTGGCTGGTGTTTATTGTTCGCAGCAACAAGAGCACAGCATCATCTCATAGGTGTTGTCCTGCACAGCGATACATACCAAGGTCGTTTTGACGATGCAAAGGTATTGCTCAACTGGGGCTTTAGCTTGCCGGTGTTGCCACCTACAGGGTAGGAATCAATGATTAGAAATTCAACGGACGCCCACAAGGGAACGTCCGTTGAATTTACTAAAGTAATTTCAATCAACACATATAACTACATCTCACCACTTATCGGTTGAACGCGGCATCGAATGCAACTGACGAGGGTGCGAAATCGGTGCGACGCACAAACTTTACGGCATCCTGCGCACCCCATTCGCGGTCCATACCTGAGTCTTCCCACTCTATAGAAAGAGGTCCCTGATAGCCGATGCGGTTGAGGACGCGGAAAATTGACTCAAAGTCAACGTCGCCGTGACCGGGGGATACGAAGTCCCAACCCCGTTGCACCTCGCCAAAGTTCAAGTGTGAGCCAAGAATGCTCCTGCGTCCATTGAGGCGTAGTTTCGAGTCCTTCACATGAACATGATAAATGCGATTGGCAAATTCTTCGAGAAATGCGGCTGAGTCGAGGAATTGATGCACAAGATGACTGGGGTCAAAATTGATGCCAAAGCCTGGACGATTGCCAATGGCGTCGAGCGTTTTGCGCGTCGTGACAAAATCGTACGCGATCTCGGTAGGATGAACCTCTAAACCATATTTAACGCCTTCACGCTCGTATACGTCGATAATGGGATTCCAGCGTTGCGCGAAATCTTCATAGCCGTGCTCTAGCGCGGCGAAATCGTTGGGCGGAAATGAGTAGAGCATGTGCCATATGCTGGAGCCAGTAAAACCGTTGACCTGTGTTACACCAAATTTGGCGGCGGCTCGTGCGGTATCCGCCAATTCTTGCGCGGCACGCTGCTGTACTCCCCCTGGCTCTCCATCACCCCAGACGTGAGGAGGCACAATACCTTTGTGCCGCGCGTCTATAGGATCACAAACTGCTTGCCCTACAAGATGGTTTGCGATGACAAAGCACTTCAGACCGTAGCGGTTCAGTATATCATGACGCGACTGCACATAGTCCGGCTCTTTAAGAGCGCGTTGCACATCGAAATGATCACCCCAGCAGGCTAACTCCAACCCATCAAAGCCCCATGTACTTACTTTTTGCGCGAGTTGCTCCAACGGCAAATCGGCCCACTGCCCCGTGAATAATGTGATAGGTCGTGACATAACTTCCTCCTCAAAATAGAAATCAGGTCATTACAAAAGTTTTCTGTTTCAGTGTATCACACCCCATTTACAGCTATTCATTGACATACATTTCTTTTTACACGTACATAGCTTGTTGTCAAAATGGTACTAGCAAGGACAGGCCAAACATGTTAAAATACTCCCACTTACCTTTATTTCATAGTCTGAATAGAGTACATAACTATGCGCTACGCTGTATTTACGGATGTTCATGCCAATCTTGAAGCATTAGAAGCGGTCCTGGCAAAGATAGACGAGCTAGCCGAACACGAACCAATCGATCAGATATGGTTTCTAGGCGATCTTGTTGGCTATGGCCCCAACCCGAATGAATGTATTGATCTGCTGCGGCAACGTACCGATGTCATTATTGCAGGCAACCATGATTGGGCCGCTGTAGGTAAGATTGACCTGGAAGACTTTAGTGCTGCAGCGCGCACATCGGCAGAATGGACAGCAGAGCAACTTACCGAAGAACATCGCGAATTCCTTACAAATCTACCCGAACACATATATCTTAAGGAATGTACACTCGTACATGGTAGTCCATATGGGCCATTGTGGGAATATCTTACATCAGAGGTGCTGGCCGAACGAAGCTTTCAACATTTTACGAGCCGTTACTGTTTTGTCGGTCATACTCATGTACCTGTTATTTTTCTGCAACCTGATACTATAGAGCAAACACCTACGGTTCCTTTGGGTGAAGCAGAGCACCGTGACCTTGCTTCTAATGACACTGAATTCGAGTTGTTAGATGAAGATGATGACGAGGAAACGCACAAGGTGGTCGCAGTACGTCCTACACAGCTTACATCGAAAGAAGCGTCTACTCCTGAAAGCGTAGTCAGTGAAACGACATATCCTGCACCTGACACGAAGGAGCAGAGTGAGTCGACAGAAACTATACACAAAGCCACTCCACTGACTGAACTGAGGGACACCCTTGAGTTGTCTGTTGCGAATAGCAAACCTGCTGGTGAAGAGGGGGTTATACTAAACGTAGTTGATGGAAAGCACTCAAACGTAGAGGTTGATACAATTGTCTCTGATCCTGCGGTTATAGAAGATGATGCAGAGGAGAATCAGCATAAAGCCACTTCTAATGGGCATAAACGAGAAGAGAAAACACAGAAAGAGCATATCAGCGATGCGGAAGACCGTCTCAATAGCGAGATCGAAGAATTGCTCGAACTACTGGGCTTGAGCCAGAGCATGGTTCAAGTCACAAACGAGATGCTGGTTCCACCTGAGGGCGCGTGGTCGGCACCGAAGGGCTACCGTGCTATTATCAATCCTGGTGGCGTTGGACAACCGCGCGATGGCGATCCACGAGCGGCATTTATGATCTATGATACAAATAAGGGGTTCACGTTTTATCGTATTCATTATGACTATGAGAAAACACAAGAAAAGATAATCAAGGCTGGTTTGCCGCCCTATCTCGCGGCACGTCTAGGATATGGTCGGTAAACTTTTATGAAACTTATCGTCGGCCTGGGAAATCCGGGGCAACAATATGAACAAACACGTCACAATGTCGGCTTCCGCGTTGTCGATAGAGTGGCAGATACATTGGGATGGAAATGGTCGGAGCAACGCAATAGAGCAATACTTGCAAGTGGCACCCTCGGTCCCGAAAAAGTGGTGCTAGTCAAGCCCATCACGTTTATGAATAACAGTGGAGAGGCGGTTGGTGCGCTTGTTTCTTGGTATAAGATACAGCCCGAAGATGTACTCGTCGTCTATGACGAGCTTGACCTGCCAGTAGGCAAAGTGCGCTTAAAGAGTAACGGTAGCGCGGGTGGACATAATGGTATTGATAATATTATTCGTCATTTGCACACGAACCAAATTCCTCGTTTGCGTATCGGCATAGGTCGCCCCACGAATACACACATAGAGACGGTCAGCTATGTGCTTGGTATTCCACCGCTTGACGAGCGTATCACATTGACAACTGGTGAAGAGCGAGCAGCCGAGGCCATTCCGCGCATTCTCAGGCAGGGCGTGGCTATCTCCATGAACGAGATAAATACCGACCCGGAGGCACAGCGACTGGCAGAGGAAAAGCGTCGCCTCCAAAAAGAACGGCGCGAACAAGAACGTCTTCGCCGTGAAGCCGCACGACAAGAACAGCAAGAGCAAGCGGAACAAAACAATGTGGTAGCACATGACGGACGCCCACAAGGGGACTAGCCCTACCATATACGGCACTATGTATGGTAGGGACATTCCCCTTGTAGGCAATACTGTTGAAATAAGAGGACAGGGAAAGAAAGAGTGCAAGAGAAGGGCCATTTCTGACATACTGAGAGAAGTACAACGTCTCCTAGAAACAGAAAGGACTCCTTCTCATGCCCTACAGATTACGCCAGATTGCCCCTGATGACAAGATGTGTCAACAGGTCCGCCTTGATGTGGTGGACCAGTTGTATCCCGTGTCGAGTATCTGCACCCAGCTCGAGGAGCATGACGCTTGGGAACAGCATGAACGCTCGCTCAATATGCTCGTGCTTGTGCATCTGCTCTTGGCTGCGGCTCTATGGACACGTGACGCCTTGCCGCGCGTGCTCGAACGCCTCGCTCGTCCCTTACACCTGCTGGGACTCCCTCTCAAAGCCATGCAGGTCACAGCAGGGGCCATCTGCTCCCGCCGTCGGCACTTAGGGGTCGCTCCTTTGCGAGGACTCTTTGCCCAGCACTGTTGCCCGCTCTGTAGCCCTGCAACCAAAGGAGCCTACCGCTTTGGCAACCACCCTCCTCAACCCACGCTCTGCCCCCGCTCGTAAACTGATCGACTGCTCTCACGAACGCTGGGAGGTGGAAAGCAGTCTCGATGAGATCAAGACGCAACAACGCTTGCAACAAGCGTTGTTGCGCTCTCGCACTCCTGATGGGGTGCTCCAAGAGGTCTATGCGGTGTTGCTGGCCCATTATGCTGTTCGCTTCTTGATGCATCAAGCGGCCTGTGACCACGACCTGGACCCTGATCGGCTCAGTTTCACCGATGCCATCTTTGTGATTGGAGAGACCACCGCCGAGTTGACTCAAGTGATCGCCCAGGACCACGGCGACCTGCGAAGCGCGATGAGAGAACGATTGGTCGCTCATCTGCTGCCAGAACGTCGCTTACGAGCCAACCCGCGTGTCCTCAAAAAGCTGTACCGTAAGTACAAGCGCAAGTCCTCTGATGCGCCTCCGGTCCCTCCCTTCGAGCCGGACGCCCGCTTTCTCGATTTTGTCATTCTCCTTATTTAAACAGTATTGCCCCTTGTGAGCGTCCGTTGTATAGAAAATGTATCAATTAGACATCATGAGTAAGCCTTGTTCGCGTGAGACGGCGGAGGTGTAACCTAGTTCTTGACGGGCCTTGGCGTCTGATATGGTGAAGGGACCAAGGAGGGCGACGGATTCACAGGTGAGAGGAGAAACGCCAGGAAGGTGAAGCAGGTTCCATGTATCCTCCAATGTTGCGGCAAGTGTCATGACTAATGCGCGGGGTAGACTTCGGGTGCCGAGGTTGACATGCTGGGTTTGGAGGAGAGCAGTTGCGAAGTCACGAAAGATGACGGGTGGACCATCGGTGAGAAAGTACGCCTGCCCACCTGTGCCTTTTTCTGCGGCCAGGAGCAAGCCTTCGATAACATTGTCGATGTGGCATGTGGCGTAGGGATAGTTGCCGTGGTCGAACCAGACAAAACGTCCCTTACGAGCCGTCTCTATAAACGTGGCAAATGCGCCTGTACCGAGGACACCCCAGACAAAGGGAGGGCGGACAGCAACGGTGGTGAACGTTGGCGTGTTGGTAGCTAATACAAGTCGCTCGGCTTCGGCTTTTGTACGAGAGTAGGTGCCGATACTGTGTTGAGGCACGGGCCATGTTTCATCAGCATTTAGCAGGGGTTTTGTTGTTACAAGAATGGAGGCTGCACTGACAAAGACGAAGCGTGACACGCCTGCCTGCTGGCTTGCGGCAAGTATAGCGCGGGTGCCTTCAATATTTACGCGCTCCTGCTCCGCTACAGGAGCACTAAAATCAAGGATAGCGGCACAGTGGAAAACGGTATCGCACCCTCGCATGACAGTTGTGAGAGCTTCACTATCGTCAAGCTCGCCATAAACTGGCTCAGCACCTACCTGGCGTATCTTTTGTACCGCTTGCTTGGAACGAGCTAACGCAATGATAGTATCGCCTCGCGAACACAATGCAGTGATGAGTCGTTGCCCAACCACGCCTGAGCCACCTGTGACAAAAGCACGCATAACGGTTTCTCCCTTACTATTGAACTATAACAACTCTACCCATATTTGTTTGTTCGCAAACAAACTTTTATAGAAAATCAGGAATACTAGTCCCAGTAGTCGCGGCGGCCACGTTGAAGGACACCAGTCAGGTACTCGCGGACCTGTTCTAGCATCGCTGATGAGACTTCTTGTTCTAAGTAAGCCTCAACGTGTTGATCGACAGTAAGTACTTGTTCAGCCAATGTTTTTCCGTGGTCAGTCAAAATGAGTAGCACGACACGGGCATCTTGCACAACACCTGTTGTTTCAACAAGCTGATCGCGACGTAGCTGATTGATGACTGTACTGACGGATGCTTTATCGACGAGCAAGAGAGCACCAAGGGCAGATTGAGTCATTGGTCCATGTTGCAAGAGCGCACGTAATGCAACACTGCGCGGCAACGTGATACCAAGAGGTCTTAGTTCTTTTTCGTACATATGCACGACGACGCGAGCAGCCTTCGTGATCAAAAAGCTTAACGTTTGTGGCTCGTTGTTCTGACTATTTTCCACTAAATTTTCCCGCACAGTT
>CAXTUE010000034.1:13148-14655 GCA_964247355.1 uncultured Ktedonobacteraceae bacterium
GGAATACACTTCGTTTAGGTTATAGGTTACAGGATGTGTGATATACTGCAAGCGTGTCCACCTCGAAGAATTTATAGTCATCTTAGTTAGAACTCACAATTTTATGTCCTTGTTTTCAGATGCCTTCAAACAGGTTCTCCGAATACACTTTTGAGAGTGGATACGTTGATGGATTTTTTAATACTACTAGTCTGGAAAGGATGCACGTATGAACATGCACAAAACGGAAGTTGAGATTGTACATAAGGCGTATAAACATTTGTGGGAGCAGATGCAAACGAAGCGTTTGGGGCAGAGGGTAAGCAATTCTGGTAAATATAGCCCGCGCGTGAATGTTAAGCCGTCTGCTCGCTAGGGACGTTTGTCGTGAGGTTAGATTGATGTGTGGGAAGCAATAATAGGATTTGACAAATGGGTACGGGCCTGATTGATCATACTTCGTTCGACGTCTGACATGTGAACGGGATGTGATGATTGGTGTATCCGCTAACTACCACAGGAAGATGTGCATTGTTCTGTGAGGACAACGGACGTGATGAATGCGGTCCCTACCAGCACCAAGAAACTTAGCGGATGCATCAATGATAGGGTTTCACAAACTATTCTTGAGGGTAGGGACCGCATTCATCACGTCCGTCGTTGACCTCTCACATCGACAAACAGTGGCTATTCCGTCCGCTCACCCTGCTACATGGGACAGCGCAGGACTTCCGCCAATCGGCCCAACACATGTTCGGAGAGGCACGAAGCGCAAGCGTAGACATGTCATCGAAAAGGGAACGCTCAGAGAGATGCTCAGGCTTACTCCAACAGGTGGTCGGATGCGTCGATCTCCGACCACCCGTTGGAGTAAGCCTCATCACCTGAACCAAGCCTTTCCGACATTAGCGAGGGGAAAATTGTACCACCGGACGGTGTTGCTGGACTAAGCTCTGCCCGCCAGCTCTCACTCTATTTAGTGAGTTGCGCGGCGACCTGAGAGCAGATTTGGCGGACGATGTTTTGACCAGCGAGGAGGGATGGGTCGTGTCGGGTGAAAGAGGCGATGACGTACACCTCGTTGTCGAGTATGACGATGCCAGAGGAGTTCATGACCCAGTAGCCATCTGGCCCGACGACCCAACCATCTTTGAGGGCGACAGTAGCACCTTTCGGGGCGGTATCGCCGACGCCGACGCGCTGGTCTACTTGCACATGCTCCATAAGATTGAGAGCAAGGTTGCGATCATTGGCATTCAAGATGCTGCCTTTATAAAGAAGTGTGAGCAGTTGCACCATTGTCGAGGGGTAAATCAGGCTATAGCCCCATGCATGCGGATTTGGAGATAGGCCGGTGACGTTTATCTTCTGCATATACTTCGTTACTGCTGCCGCGCCACCTATACTATGATAGTAGAGTTCCGAAGCCGAGTCGTTGTTGGAGCTTTCAATCATGGTAGTGAGCAGGTTTAGCTCGTGCTTGGAGGGGCCTCTGTGCTGTCCCTCAATCATATCAAAGAAGGTGAGC
>CAXTUE010000034.1:14665-15985 GCA_964247355.1 uncultured Ktedonobacteraceae bacterium
TGGCGAGTTGCGTTGTAGTTGTAGCTACGTTTGCGGGTTATATCATAGACGGCGGTGTTCATAATGCTACTTACTTGATTTGTGACCATATTCGCGTGTACCACGTGCGTATGTGGTCCTTGTTCAAACACACTTAAAAAGCTTCCGGTACAGAGAGCGACGACGATGAGGAACAGTCGCAGTGTTCTTCTCACTAGAGGTTGTGGGTGGCTGGGTGAGTACATTATGGGACCTCTTTCTAATACATAGGTACATGGTATACTGCTGATATGGAGAACACGTTAAGTATACATGAAAAATTTCATGATGCGGCAGAATTGATGCAGTATGCCCAAAGGATAGTAGTACTTTCGGGCGCGGGCATCAGTACGGAGTCAGGTATTCCTGATTTTCGGAGTCCTGGTTCGCCGTGGGAGAAGAGTCCACCGACGAGTTATCGTGATTTTCTTGAGAAGCCGGAGGCGCGTCAACGCTATTGGCAAACGAGGAGAGGACTTTATAGTCAGGTACGTAGAGCGCAACCGAACGCGGCACACAGGGCGTTGGTGGAGCTAGAGCGTCGAGGCAAGCTAAGTGGTATTATCACGCAAAACTTTGATGGTCTGCACCAGGACGCGGGCAATAATCCAGAGCATATTGTAGAGTTGCATGGAACCTCGCGTATGGCGGGATGTACGCAGTGTGGAAGACGGTCCTTGATGAGCGAACTGCAGCAGCGTATAGACGCAGGCGAGATCGACCCG
Organism: uncultured Ktedonobacteraceae bacterium; assembly: GCA_964247355.1. Classification (GTDB taxonomy): domain Bacteria; phylum Chloroflexota; class Ktedonobacteria; order Ktedonobacterales; family Ktedonobacteraceae; genus JBBQVS01. The sequence goes on from CAXTUE010000034.1 coordinate 15,409, forward strand.
CGCTGTGAGGTGTGCGGTGGATTGCTAAAAGCGGCGACGATTCTGTTTGGGCAACGGGTACCTGACGCGGACCTGGCACGGGCGAAGCAGTTGACGGAGGAGTGTGATCTTTTTTTGGTTGTTGGCTCTTCGCTCAAGGTTATTCCTGCGGCAACGTTGCCCCGATTAGCGATTAATAGAGGTGTACCGCTGATTATTATTAATTTGCAAGCAACGACGCTTGATGCGGCGGCAGATGTGGTGATACATGAGAGGGCGGGTGTGGCGTTGCCGGAGATCGTGGGGATGATGTGAATGTCGGGATACGAAACGTCTGTAGAGGTCTACATTCCATCACACCCGCGTCGACGATTGACCGTGTTGGGGGATTGTTGGAACGTTTCGTCAATCCTATAAACAATTTCGATTGGCGAGAGGGTGTGATGGAATGCAGACCCCTACGGACGTTCAATTCTCGCCGACATGGATGGGTGGGGGAAGGGTTGATGCAACGTTACATTAATCCTATGAAGGTGATCAATTGCTGAGAGGGTGTGATGAATGCAGGCCCCTACGGGTGTTCATAGCGTGACGATTA
>CAXTUE010000035.1:0-7911 GCA_964247355.1 uncultured Ktedonobacteraceae bacterium
GGTGTTTCGCTATACTTGCTAAGAAAGAGCACATCAGTCGTACAAATTTAAGAAAAGAGATGAGTCAAATTTTCCTTGATTTTATCATAGTCTTTCAGGTATACTCTTCTATGTAAGATGCATACTGTGTTGGCAACCCTCCTTTTAACACAACAAGCGGTAATACTAGTAATATCGGTAATGATTTTTCAACGTTTCTCGATAAGCTTACCTTATTGCTGACAACTATCTCATAACAGAAAGAGGGTAATATTAGTAATGAAGTAATGATGGTAATGATCATCGCAATCCAAAGACAATCAGCTAGTAACTTGCGTATAGCTGACCGTTCCATCCACGCCCACCGAAACCCGATACAGCATTCGCCCCGGATACGCCAGACGCAACTTCGCATAGTCAGAAGAAGTATTCGCTAACGCATAAATAACACTTTGATGAAGATAGGGATCGTTAAGCGGAAACAGTACAAATTGGTACAGGCTCGCATCGCCTGTCACCACAATCGCATTGTGCAACGGAGGAGAATAGATTGCTTTCAGATCAATACTCGTTCCTGCTGGTAAGCCCGTATAATTCTGGTGTAACGCAACCTGACGCGGCATAAAATACAACACATTACATCCCACGAGCACTCCTACAATCAAGGAGACCACAATGGCCTTCCGTATCGGCTTTAACGTAATAGACCAGGGCGCCCGCAAGGGGACCATCCCTCCCGTAGACGAATTCGCCCCCAACGTGCTCTCGTGGTATGGTAGGGGCGTTCCCCTTGCGGGCGCCCTGGTTTCTCTCTTCTCCGTCTCAGCCAGCGTCACAATCCCTCGCGCCGTAAGCATCAGCAAAAACGGCAACGTCTCATAGAGGTAGCGCGGTCCAAGATAAATCCCATGATAGAAATAGCCTATGTATGCGCTCGTCATAATTACAATAGCAACCAGTAGTAGCCAATCGGCACTTACCGCTCTTCTTGTGAGAAAGGGCATGACCAGAAATGCGAACGAAAAATAGAAAGGCCAGCCAAACAGATCGATTGCGAGTATTGTCAGCAGTTCGTCCAGATTGACAAAACCTGCCGCAGGCGTATGCTGCCCATAGAAGCCGACACCTTGCCCGAAGCCCCAGTGGTCGCTAGCGAAAAATAGTGAGCGCGGTGTTATAAAAATGTCACCAGTTAACAGGATGTTGAAACCAAGACTTATGCTGACGAAAAGCAACGCTATTGTGAAGAAAATAACACCGCCTCGAAGCCAACGCTTCCACTCTTTATATACAGAACGCCATGAAAGCAAGAGAACTCCTGGCAGCATTACCGCAACAAAGAGCAGTGCCACAAGGTCGCGTGTAAGTCCCGCCATTCCAAAAAGTCCCGCCGTAAGAGCAACATTCCATAGAGCCTTGCCCTGTGCAAAACGTAGAAGTGCCAACAGTCCCCATACAAAATAAAAAAGCGCGATTGTATGACTGAGGTAGCTGGCGGCGAGATAGGTGTAAAATGGCGAAAGGGTACCCAGGATAACACTTAGCGTCGCAACATTTCTGTTATATAGACGGGCCGCAATCAATCCTATGCCAAGTAAGGCAAACGTCCCTAGTAATGGTTCCACAAGCCACGGCACACCAAGCCATAGGCCAGGGACCAATGTAAGTGCTGTCCCTGGTGCGTACTGCCCGAACCATTGACCATTGTACTGCACCATAAATGGACCCGGAAAGCGGTCAACTGCTGGTGGCAGTGGCACAGAAAGATGTCCAAGTGCATACATTTTCGCCGCGAAAAAGTACGCACTCGCGTCAAAAATATGCGGTTCTCCGTGGTATTGCACTGCCGCCGTCCACTCTACAAACAGAAAGGATACGCCCAATGCCAGCAGAGCAAATGGATGCAGTGCCGTCGTAACTGCCTGCCACCCTCTATGGAAAATAGCAAAAATGGGCTTTGACGAAAGCCTATCAGTAGGAGAGTTGTCAATGGCTTGTGTGTCATGTACAGAAAAAGAAATGGTTTCCCGTCTATGCCTATGCCACAGCAACAACAGGCCATAAAGCAACGTTTCACCTACTAGTACAAGTAGCAGCAACACCACAGCACATAGCATAGAGCGTAGAAGCGTGTCGAGAACCATTGCGGCAAAAGGTGCCGTGTCTACTGGAAAAAAGGCATGAGCAACGTTTGCGGTCGGACCTTGTGTCGCGCTATCTCTCGTGACTGTAAGTGTACGATCATTGCGGTCAAACGTCACATGCAGAATGGAGTTATCTTGCATGTGCAGGTTGAGCGTAAGCGGTGTTTCTGGCCGTTGTACCTGTACTTGAATACGTAGCGAAGAGGAAAGAGGTAAGGGAATGGTAGTACTCTCCGCAGGCCAGTCCTGCTGTATCTGCTGTATACCATTTGCAGAGACATACAAATCCCGCCAGCGACTTGTACCATCGAGGTTACGCATCCATGCCTGAAAGCGATAATATGGCGAGGAAGCAATTGCGTGTAAATAGTCGCTATCCAGCGTAAAATTATTCGTACTGTCCGTACCGTCGATCTGATACTCGTGTACTACCGGATCGTGCGCGGCAAACTGCAGCGCGACAGGAACTCCAATGTTGCCTAACGCTAGCGAGGTTGTGCCTACACGCACTGTGGTGGCTTTCTGTTGTATCGTGATTTCTACCGGAAGTGTCACCGCGTAACACGCTTCATCAGCAAGGATGAGAAGCACACCGAGCAAGAGCAAAGAGAGCATTGCGCGTACAAGTGGGAACCGCAACCATTTTAACATTTTGCTCCTCAATAAACCCGTGTTTACTCAAGTTGTATCATATGTGTCAATTCTGGCCTGTATCCACAGTGCTTATTAGGACTCATGGACAAAAAAGGAACCAATGCACCCTTTTGTGCGTTAGTATGTATAATATGTAGTATGTAAATATAGTATGCCTCTTACGTAGTGTTGTAGTAGTGAGACCTATTTTTTTAGAGAGTGTATATGCTCGAACTATTCCAGATGTGGGTGCTTGTCGAAGCGTTAGGCCTTCTCTGTCTTCCGCTCACAATGACCGTCTTTCACAATTTGCCAGATCGCGGCTGGGCCTTTAGCAAAGCTATAGGGGTCGCGGTGCTTGCCTTCTGCGTCTGGTTTCCGCTCATGACGCTCCACTTCTTGCCCTTTACGCAACTATTTATTTTGGGCATTGTCCTCATCCTGCTTGCCTTCAATGTCGTTGGTTATGTACGTATGCGTCATACAATCACCAAAGCCGTGCGCCTGAATATTCCCTATATCGCCCTTACAGAATTTATTTTCCTGGGTATGGTGTTTCTGCTGGGCTACATGCGCTCGTACTTGCCCGATATCCGCTCTTACGAGATGTACATGGATGAAGGCTTTATCACCGCGATTATGCGCAGCGTTCATTTTCCCCCTAACGATATGTGGTTCGCAGGTTACTCCATCAATTACTACTACTATGCACACTTTACTGTCGCCATGCTAGCGAAACTGCTAGGACAATCGCCATCCACCGCCTTTAATACCGGCATCTCGATGTTCTTTGGCTTGACCGCCTCTAACCTCTTTGGCGTCACCAGCAATATCGTAGCATGGGCGCGTCATATGCGCGCTCGTGCTACAACATCTTCAGATACTCCGAACGATTCACCTGATAGAGTACATCCATCGCTACTGCCAGCCGCGCCCTACGGTCTGCTTACAATGGGAATGGGGCTAGTGCTCGGTAATCTAGCTTCGACGCAAATGTGGTGGAAGATGCACGGCGATGCATCGCAAGACCCCTACTACTGGTTCAATGCCTCACGTGTGATTACAAAGACCATCAACGAATTTCCGGCCTTTAGCTTTCTGCTTTCCTGCTTTCATGCTCATGTATTAACACTAGCATTTACCATCGTTGCTATCGCACTCGCGTTCAATCTGTTCCTGGAAGCTGATGGTCGAGGACTCAACGTCTACGGACGTGGTTGGTGCCTTCCTCTCACGTTAGGCACAACTGCACTTATTCTTGGCGGTCTCTACACCATGAACGGCTGGGACTTTCCAACTTACCTTGCCCTCACGCTCGTCTGCATCGCCTTACAGCAGTGGCTTACCTATGAGACTCGCTTTAGTCCTGCACTGCTTTTGGACATCTTTACGGCGGCAGGCAGCTTGATCGCCCTCTCGTTCCTCTTGTACATTCCGTTCTACCTCAACTTCAGTTCGCCCGCGCAAGGTATAGGCATTGTGAATGCTGCCGACCGCTCACAGCTGAGCGATGAGCTATTAATCTATGGTCTCTTCGCGTTTGTCTTCCTCTCGCTGCTGTTTGTCAGTGCCGCCAATCGTCCTTTGTTCGGCTTTTCGCTTTTAAGAGGAAACACAATGGGCGGAGTACAGCAATCAGGTACACGTCGTACCTTATGGCCTTACCTCGTAGTAGCCATTGTCGCGGGAATCGAACTGCTCACGCTCGTGTTTATGAAAAATGGCATAACGTTTGTGCTGGCCGCCAGTATTGCGCTCGTGGGTGCTGCTCTGGTCTTTGTGCATCTTGGAGACCGCGCCCATGCCTTCACATTGTTGCTCGGAGCCGTTGCCTTTGCGCTGGTCGCCTTCTGTGAAGTACTCTTTTTGAAAGACGTTTTCGCGGACAACTATCCACGCATGAATACCGTCTTCAAAATGTACTTTCAGGCGTGGGCTTTGCTCTCGATTGCCTCCGGTGCTGGCTTGTACTTCATCCTACAAAGCTTCAAACCCTTGCTGGCGGGAACGCCTACGCTTCGTATTACACAACGCAGTCTACAAACACTCTGGGGTGTAGGACTGCTATTATTGCTCCTCGCCGGGACCGTCTATCCGCTCACGGCACCTTCTGAACGTTTAGCGCGAAGTAATCCGCTATCGGGAAAGCCGTACTTTCAACGTTCAAATAGTCTCGATGGTTTGAGCTATCTGCAAACCAACTCAGCTAATCCAGGGGACTATCAAGCTATTCGCTGGCTCAATGAGAATGTACAGGGTAGTCCCGTTATTGTAGAATCCATTGGTGACGACTACAGCAACTGGGGTCGTATCTCCGTCTTTACGGGTCTGCCTACGCTCATGGGCTGGGTTGGACATGAGTATCAATGGCGTGCTAATTGGATCAATACGCCTGCCAACTATGCTGAGTTTCAACGCAGAGGTGCCGATGTAGACACCATTTACACCAATAAAAGCCCTGATGTAGTTCTTTCTGTCATGAACTCCTACCATGCACAGTATCTCTATGTTGGGCCATTAGAATATATGAAGTATCATGCCGCAGACTTGCACCGCTTTAGTACCTACATGCAAATGGTTTATAATGCACATGGCGTCACGATCTATAAAATTCGCTGAGGCATGTCAGGTTGTAGTAAGAGTATCGGCACATTGTAGAACGCTCTAAGCAAGGGGGAAACCTTTTGAAAAGTTACGAAATAGAACGCAAAGAAAATTCTTCGTCCAACGAAAAAAACGTTGATGACGAACAAGCAGTAGCACTTCCAGCAACACTCCAGGACAATGAGCATGAAATGTCTGCAATGAGCAATGTTGCAGAACAGAATGCGACTGATGTAAGTACTCCTGTACAGGTAGATACCACACAATATCCAGAATACGACGAAGAGGAGATCGAGCAACCGCGAAGGCGACGCTTTATGCCACCGTCACGCGATCAGTTGCTGCTCTGGCTACCTTTCTGGGGCGTTATACTGCTTGGGGCGATACTGCGTTTCTGGGGCCTTGGCGAGAAACCTCTGCATCATGATGAAAGCTTGCATGCGTACTACTCCCTACAACTCATGCACAATTTAGAGAACTGGTCTAGTTGCTTCAGCCCAACGGTTTCTTGCTATCAATACAATCCTCTCTTGCATGGACCATTCCAATTTCACGCCATCGCCTTTGTCTACAAAATCAGTCAACTGCTTGGCGCACCTGACAATGGTGTGAATACTACGACGGTGCGTATCGCTGCAGCAACGTTGGGAACTGTAATCGTAGGCTTGCCATTCTTCTTGCGCGATTATCTCGGTAAAATAGGCGCGTGGCTTGCGTGTTTCTTGCTTGCTGTGTCGCCTAGCATGGTCTATTTCTCGCGCTTCGCACGTGAGGATATCTACATGGCGTGTTTCACGTTGTTGCTTGTCGTTGGCACCGCTCGCTATTTACGCGACCGTAAACTGCGCTGGCTTCTGCTTGCCACTGCTGGTTTCGCCCTGTCCTACGCGACAAAAGAGGCGACGTTCCTGACAATTGCTGTCTTTGGCAGCTTCTTTGGTGCCTTAATTGCCTGGGAACTCGGCTCGAAATGGCCCTTACGTACGAAAGTTTCACCAAATGTCTCATATACACGCTATCTTCCAAAAACATTTGCACCTGTAACTCTAGTAGTGTACTTCATCATTCTCGCTCCAATCGCGAAAATTCTCTTCGGTTGGATGAAGAGCCTCTCTATCTATATAACTAACCCAAAGAATACTCCGATTGCGGATATCTACGTGCAGGGGCTGAAGGACAAAACTGTAGCACTTGTCCCGTGGATTGGTATTATACTCGGTATCTTTGTATTGAGCATTCTCGCCCGCGAGATGTTTGGGAAAATGCCTGTTCTCGGCAAACGAAACCTTCTCGCACGTCACATTGATCCGACAAAGCAAACGCTGCTCGATACGGTGTTTATGATGGCGTGGACGCACTGGTTCTTTGCCCTCTTATTAGGGTGGAGCATATTCCTGGTGCTGTTTACCGTTCTCTTCACAAACATTCGCGGTGGTATCGGAGACGGCATCTGGCAGGGCCTCTACTATTGGTTACAGCAGCAACAGGTAGCGCGCGGTGGTCAGCCGTGGTACTACTACCTCATGCTCATTCCTCTGTACGAGCAGGTTGGCGTGGTCTTTGGTATCGTTGGCGTTATTCGTTGCCTTGTCCAGCCGACACGTTTCCGTCTCTTCCTCGTCTACTGGTGTATTGGCAATGTCGTGATTTACTCCTGGGCAGCCGAAAAGATGCCCTGGCTGATGATTCACATCACCATGCCCCTGATGCTGCTTGCCGCAATCGGTCTCGAACCCGTCGTAGTCACACTCTACAATTGGTTAAAGCAAGCTTTAATGGCGCGAAATGCTCAACCCAAGTCGCAGATTGCCTCGTTTGGGCCTGACAGTGCTACACCATATCTGCCTATACCACGACCCAAGAGAGTAGGTGTGCTTACAGGCGCGACAGCAGCCGTCAGTGTTTTATTCGCGCTATTATTGCTTCTGCCCACCATCCACAATATGTACGAGGTCTCGTACGTGCATGCCGCCGATGGACCACATGAGATGATGGTCTATGTGCAGACGACACCTGATGTAAACAAGGTGATGGCAAAAGTTGATGCACTCGACCAGAAACTCTACGGTGGACGCCATCAACTCCCGATTGGTCTTATGAATACGGCGACTTGGCCTTTTGCATGGTATTTGCGTGACTATCCAAATGTATGTTTCAACTTCCCGACAGGCTGTCCTGCTCTCGCCAAAAACATTCCGGTCATCATTGTGGGACAAGAAGATATTCCTACGACTACCGTCCAGTATAGTACGCCGACGAGTAAGGGTGTTCACTATACCTATCAGCAATATCATATGCGGACATGGTGGAGTGAAGGCTACAAGCCACCTGTATGTGTTCCAAGCAAGACGGTATCTTGCGATAGCGAACCAACATGGGGTGGTGTCGGTCCCGCTCTCTGGTTCAGCTATGGCGACAACCCCTCTGCGAACGCAAAGTTTAATCTCGGACGTGCCGTAAACAACATCTGGCAGTGGGAGTGGAACCGCACACCTATTGGAAGTGCTGATGGTGCTTACGATATGGGACTGTTTGTGCGTGGCGATTTATC
>CAXTUE010000035.1:7921-15768 GCA_964247355.1 uncultured Ktedonobacteraceae bacterium
GCACAGGTGTTCGATTTGCTTTTGCTTGATGAACTCTTCTCAACTACATCTTGAGCATTTTTTCTGCAAGTTCCATGATCTCAGGAGTAAGTCCAGGTGAATACTCTTCAGGACGTTCTGGACTTGGAGTTATTGGTACTCCAACAGGTGGCTTGTCGGTTGTCACCAGTTCGCCATCGTTACCTGGAGATGAACCCTTGAATATCTGACCCATCTCTGAGCCATCCAGACGCCAGTGATGCTGCTGATTATTGATGCCCATGTCCATCAGTTTTTTGACCTCTGGAAACTTCGAGGCATCAAATTTAGGAATAGGTAGTACATTGCCCCACTTCACACCCAGCGTTTCTAACGCCTTTGCATACGCTTTCTCGTGAGCCTCATCGCGGGCAATCAAGTATGCTACGGTGGAACGCGCTGTTTTGTTATCGGTCATTTCATAGATGCGACACTTCTGTAGGCGGCCTGTTGCCTCTAACATGAGGTTGTACAGCAGGTCAAGCGTCAAGTTGCCACTGTTGTACACATACGAACCCGACCACGGATTACCTGCTGCATCAACTGGCATGGCTCCCTGTGCGCCTACCAGGAAATGATGAATATTACCATGATTTAATGCTATATTCAATGGAGTGGATGCCTTGCCATCACCCATATCTTTCCCCTGATAGCGAGGAGAACCATCAAGTAGGTGATTGATAGTTGTCGCGATCAGTTCGACATGGCTGATCTCCTCAATACCAACACCTTGTATAAGATCGAGAAATGGTTTAGCTTTGCCACGGAAGTTGAAGCTTTGGAAGAGGTACTGCATCATCGTTCGCATCTCACCAAACTGCCCGCCTAAGCCCTCTTGAAGCGCGTTCGCCGCAGCTGGATCTGGCTCATCAGGAATAATCTCGTTGATAAGCTTTTGAACATGAAAGAACATCGTTGCTCTCCTTTTTATGACTTATGTTGTACTTCTTGTTGAGAGTGTTTGCGCACCCAAATATGTACACTCTTTAAATCAATAAAAGGTTACAGTAGATAACCTATATTTTCGTGAGAGAGCCATTTATACAAAGCCTCGTGCGCTCAAGAAATCTATGAGATTCGCCGCAAGTTCTTCTGGAGTACCCTCAATTAAACGCGCTTTACGACTCGTCGCGCCGCCTGAAGCAATATCTGCGATGCGTCGATATGCACTATCTCTACTATCTGGTGCCGGAACATAGCGTGGGCGTGGGCGCGGCGTATGCATTTCGAGGAGTATTGTTTCGTCGTTACCTTCGTCATTCAGGCTTATGAAGTCGCGAGCGTCCACAACCAAAATAGGAGCTTTCAGGGCCGCGAGATGAGCCGGTAGCGAGGGATAACGTGGTTCATTGAGATCGGCTGTGACCGCCAGCAATACAGGCGTTTCGACTTCCAGTAGCTCTCGATAGCCGCGCTCAAGTTTTCTTGTGACATGCAGACGTGTTGTATCCTGCTCTTGTACTATTTGAAGTTGCGCCACTCCTGTAACTTGCAACAGATGGAGATGCTGTGCAAGCGCGGGACCAACGATGCCGGAGGACCAGTCAGTGGAACTATTGCCACATAAAATAAGGTCGGGTGCAATCTCGGTGCGTTGCATACATTCTGCCAGCGCGCTTGCCACAACAAACGATCCCCATTCCGATGCCTCATTATGCCAGAGGCGCACTGCCTTGTCAGCGCCTATAGCTAAACCAGCGCGCAATGCTCCCTCTGCATCGTGTGGTCCGAGGGTAAATACAGTAACCGTTCCGCCAACTTGCTCTTTGATGCGGACCGCCGCCTCAATCGCGCAGGCATCAGCAGGGTTTAATATCTGTACAAAGCGTTCAATATCTACCTGACCCGTGATGGGATCAATGTAAACCGAGGCTCCATCAGGTGTTTGCTTCACACAAACATATATATGCATCTTCGCATCCTTACTACATTTGGTCGAGAGTAGAAACTATGACGCGCGAAAACTCACACCCCAACCACCACGCGGATACTCCCACTCTATCGCCTTGCGCCCACACGCAACATAGCATGTACCACACTCGAAACAATGCTCATATGAGAAGTGCATCTCGCCGCCCAGCAGTTCAAACAGGCCAGCCGGACAAACATAGACGCACTCATTCGTCTCACATTCCACACATACCTCGCGATTAAGACGAATATGCGGTGTCTTATCAACTTTGAAACGCACAAGCTCTAGGCGTTCGTCAACGGATTGCATAATATTTCACTCCTATGATTAAAAGAGTAGTGCACGTCCAGCCTGCCAGCCATCGCGTACCAGTGTCAACAACGGAACCTTGCCCTTCATTGTGTCGAACACAACGCGCCCAACCTTGCGCCTCGGTTGCCCGTTTGAGCGAAAAACGTTTTCGGCTGTTTTACAGATAAGGTCGGGATACACATTTTGTAGACGCTCATTATTAACAAAGGCAGCCGTGTGCCGGAAGCTTTTCATATCTTTAAGCACAAAATTCGCCTCAAGCCGTTTGCGATATCCCACCATACTTCTTTCCGAGAAATCTGCATCGGCATGCGCCTGTTGTGCTGTGGCAGCCGCAGCTAAACCAGAGGCAATCGCGAAATTGATACCCTCTAAAAACAAACCTGCCGCGAACACGAAGCCTGCCGCATCTCCTACAACTAACAGCCCCGCGCGCGACAACTGCGGCAACATTGCCCAGCCACCTTCTGGAATCATGTGTGCCGAATATTCAAGCGTAACAGCATCACGTACAAGTGGTGCAACTGCTGGATGCTGCTTGAACTGGTCAAGCAATGTATACGCTCGCTGCTTCTTTTCCGCGAGTGAGGCAATTTGCGCCACAACACCAATAGAAAGCGTATCACGATTGGTATAGAGAAAGCCGCCCCCCTTGACCTCGCCCGACGCGTCACCAACGTACTCATTCGTCATGCCCTCGTCGCCGTTCAGGTTGAAGCGTTCCTCAATCGTATGCGCATCGAGACGGAGCACCTCTTTGACGCCGAGCGTCATCTCGTCGGCATGAAATTCCTTTTGCAAGCCTGCTTTCTTGGCAAGAAACGAATTGGCACCGTCCGCCGCAATCACAACAGGTGCATAGAGATCGCCATCCTCGCGCCGACAGCGTACACCAACGACCTGCTTATCTTTATACAGCAGATCATCGACAACCGTAGATGGAATAAGTAATGCGCCTGCCTGTTCTGCTTTCGAGGCCAGCCAGCGATCAAACTTGGGACGTAAAACCGTAAAGCCGTTATAGGGAGGTTCGCTAAATGTCTTCGTGCGAAAGTCAAGCGATGTAGCCGCTTCATGACCCAGAAATGTAACGACACGTCGCGTCAAATATCTTTCTACAGGAGCCTCTTCCCAAAAATTAGGAAGTAACTCTGCGAGAATATTGGGGGCATAGAGCGCAGCCCCTGAGACATTCTTTGCCCCTGGATAATCACCACGCTCAATTAAGGCCACCTGTAATCCGGCACGGGCCATTGCCAACGCTGCACTACTTCCCGCTGGGCCAGCCCCAACCACAATTGCATCAAACTGTTGCATCTACTCTAGCCTCTGTCCTTTGCTGCTCTGGACCGCCGTGTCCAAGCTGTTATCTTGTATTGTAACTAATGAAGGGGTATAAAAGCAACGCAACGGTATGTAAGGCTATTTCCTTTTGTTCAAGAGGTTTGTAAACCTCTTGACAATAGTGTTCAAAATAAGTATCCTTTGAAAAGATACATGATGAGTTATAGTGCGACTCTCTGGGATTTCTTTCAACGTCACGGTTGGCGTTGGTGGCCCGAACAGTGGACGTTTCGGGATTGGGCCAGTCAATACATCTCGCCTCAGGTGATCTTCGATCAACTGTAATCTTGGGCGAGAGGACTCTCGTAGGGACCGATTTATCACGTCCTTATTGCTGGTAGATATGCCAACAAGGAGGCGATGAATCGGTCCCTACAAGATACTCGTACACACAAAAACTTCTTAAAGCAACGTTGCCAGTCGGCGCACACCTTCTTCGATCTGCTCTGGTGTAAGGGCGCAGAAGGGCAGACGCACAAAACGTTTACCCGCCGCATCCTCTCCTCCCTCAAGCGTATCGGCGAAAAAGTCTTGACCATTCGTGAGTGCTAGACCAGCCGTTTTTGCTCGCTCAAGAAAGCTGTTGCTATCCGTCTGCTCTGGTAAGTAGATGCTGACGAAAAAGCCACCCTCTGGCTCCGCGAAAGGCACATCCGGCAAGTACTTTTTAAGCGCGGCAACGATAGTATTCAAACGTGGTGCGTAGAGTTGCTTGAGATGTTCCAGATTCGAGGCGAAGTAGCCACGTTTATGAAACTCGACAACCGCCGCCTCTGCTGGCAACACTGGCGCGAGAATGGTGTCTTCCGCAAGATTTGTCAGCTTTTTGACAAAATCTGTTGGTCCGACCAGATAGCCAACACGCAATGCGGGGCTGATGAGCTTACTGTACGAACTGATCGTCAGAACGTGCTCTGCGTTCAACTCGCGTAGCAGGGGGGCCGACTCTCCCTTATAGCGAAGAGTGCGATAGGGGACATCCTCGACAAGCCAGAAGCCATGACGCTGTGCTAAATCTACCAGTGCTTGCCGCTTTTGTGCCGATGTTGTGACACCCGCAGGATTCTGAAAGTCAGGTATGACATACATAAATGCCGGAACTTGTTTCGCTATCGCCTGCTCTAGCTTCTCGATATTGACCCCATCATGTTCCAGAGGAATACCAATCACTTTCGCGCCTCGACGCCGAAACGTCTTTATCGCACGGTCATAACTCGGTTGCTCGACAAACACAACATCACCTTGCTTAATAGTAAGTGCAGAGAGCAAGTCCTGTAAATGGAGCGAGCCATTGCCGACAATAATCGAATCGGGCGAAACACTATATTGCTCCCCTAATAAGCGTCGCAATGGAAGATAGCCACCATTGTGTCCATATTGGAGCACTGACCAGCCATCGGGTGCTTCCAGCACCGATTGAAAACACTCGCTCAACAATTTCGTCGGCAAGGCTTCGACGGCGGGAACGCCTCTTGTAAATAAAATTTGCTCTGTACCTACAGTGCTTGAACTTTGCATAATTTGCTCTCTTCTATATTATTGATAAATGAATTCTGGTATGTATGTGGGAATTCTGTACTACGTCCTTGTGGCGAATTAAATGCCAACAAGGACGTGATAAATCGGTCCCTACAATTTACGAATGAGTCAGGACGATTTTGCCTTGTGGCTCCCCTGAGGCTAACATTTGATGTGCTTGTGCAGCTTGCTCGACAGGGAGTGTTTGCGCGATAAGTGGCGTTAGAGCATGTTCAGCGACAAGTTGTAGCATCTTCTGTTCATTTTCTGGCGAGGTATGCGCCATGCCGCCACCAATCACTGAAACTCGCTTGAGACGCCATGTCTGTGTGTTCACCTCTGACTGCGCGCCGCCAAGGTTGCCAATCAGAATCACGCGTGCGTCAGGAGCGCATGCATCTAAGCTCGCTTGCAATGTTGAACCTACTAACTCAACGACGAGGTTGACGCCCCCCTGCTCTTGCAAAACCTTCCCTACATCTTGTTTAGAATGGTCGATGACAAGATCAGCCCCTAACTTTCGCAGTGTTTCTGCCCGCTCATTGCTACTTGCAGTAGTCGCGACCCATGCTCCTGCGTGTTTAGCAAGCTGAATCGCAAGCGAGCCAACACCACTTGAACCAGCCCATATCAAAACCTTTTCGCCTTGCTGTAAATGTCCCTGGTCAAACAAGCTCGACCACGCCGTTGAGCCAGCAAGACCAATCGCGACCGCTTGCTCAAAGCTTACACTTTCAGGAATGCGTGAGAGGTCCTTTGCGGGAACCGCAATTTTGCTTGCATACCCACCACCGCCTTTAGCCGCTTGTGCGTTTTCCGTAAGGACACGCTCACCCGCTCGAAACCCATTTGCGTCGTTCACCACGACTCCCGCAGCCTCTAAACCAGGCGTAAAGGGTAGTTTTGGTACTGGTCTGGTACCGGCACGTTGAAATAGGTCGAGACGATTGACCGTTGTCGCTTTGACCTCTATGAGCACGTCTGTTGTATCCGGTGTTGGGTCCGCTGTCTCTTGCACCTGCAACACATCGGGATCGCCATGACGCGAAAATTGTACAGCTTTCATCTTTGCTCCTTACAAGGACTATTACATTGTTGTAAGTATCTCGGTTGTCTCCATTGTATGGCACATCGTCTTCTCATTGCAATGCTGGCTCACACACTCGAAGAATCGTTTTAAGAAACCTTCGTTTCCTCCAGAAGTGTTGCCGCGAGTGGCAGTATTTGATTAGCATCGCCTAGTAGTCCAAGGTCAGCGAGGGCAAAGATAGGCGCACTGCGGTCAGGATTAATTGCTACAATTGTCTGGGACTCGCTCATGCCGCTTGTATGTTGTGCCGCACCAGAAATGCCACATGCTATGTAGAGTTTTGGATGTACGATCTTACCTGTCGCGCCAATCTGTCGAGCGTGCTCAATCCAACCTAAATCGGTTGCGACACGGGTGGCACCAACGGCGGCTCCAAGTTCGTGGGCGAACGTTGCGATACTAGCAAAGCCTTCTTGTCCAATACCGCGCCCGCCCGCCACGATGCGTTCTGCCGCGTCCAACTCGACCTCTTCTGCCGATGGTGCCTGTAACGCGATACGCCGTATGTGCTCGTTCGGTTGTGCAAGCTCCGGCGTGTAACGTTTGACTTCTACATTAGAGGACTCTGCATTTGACGTTTTTACTGGTGTACCCCGAACGCCAGGGATAAGCGTTGCCAATGCTGTTCGGCTCTGTAGTGCTGTTCGTGTCTGCACATAGGCACGTCCCTCGTACATTGACCGGAGCGCGAGAAGCGCGTCATTTTGCACATTCAGGCCGAGGCAACCCGCGATAAAGGGTAAGCGTAACTGTGCCGCGAGTCGAGGCATATAATCACGCACGTTTGGTGTTGCATGAGCGAGTACGAGCAGTGGGGAATGTCGCTGTAGCAACCATGCCAGCGCACTCACATAACTTTCAGTTGTATAGTACGCAAGCTGCACATGTTCTAGAACTTCAAGCGTGTCAATGCCAGTTGACGAAAGTAAGGTCAAATCAGGTAGCTCGATGTTTGGAGCGGCGAGCAGTACAGCACGTACCTGCGTTTGTTCCTGTTGTTGACGAGCAATAGTCACCGCCTCACTCAGCAACTCACCACTCTGCTCATGCAAGCCATCCTGCTCGTACTCAAGTATCGCCCAAATCTCACCCATGATTGCCTGCTCCATTCGTTAGTGTGAGGAAGCAACATTCTATCGAGTATTGCCGTCATGTGATTATTTTGCAATTAGCATACCACATCTCATATGTGTACAAGAGCAATATGGACATGCTATCACGTAAATTCAATCTTTTAGAAACTGCCTTTCCAAACGTTTATCCATGTATATAATGTATAACTGTTCAATTGTGATACTTGTATAAGGAAGAAACAATGAAAAAGGTTTTTGGTTTTCCAGTTGTTCTTATAAGTGTGCTTGGGGTAGGTATGCTATTGTTGTCCGGTGCACTACATTTGGGCATTCTAACAATCATTGGTCTTATATTGGTTGCGCTTGGTATTATCGGTGGCTTGATAAGCAATATGATTGAGAGTCCTACCGATAAACCCTTGTGGAATACGAGGTCAGAAGAGGGTATGCGAAAGCCACTTGCTGATAAAGGACAGCTACCATTAGGCGGCTATACACACGGACCTAGATAAGTAGGAATCCAACGGACGCCCACGAGGGGACTAGCCCTACCATACACGACGTATCATGTATGGTAGGG
>CAXTUE010000036.1:0-7366 GCA_964247355.1 uncultured Ktedonobacteraceae bacterium
GGCATTCCCCTTGCGGGTGCCCTGGTTTCTGTTGATCCTTTAAGTTAACGCCTATAGGGGCGGTTCCCCTTGCGGGCACTCTGGTCTCTATAGAGTATGACGTTCTCGTTGGCAATCAGTCAAAGAGAACGTCATACTCCGTTGTAAGTGTGATATCCACCATCAGGTGAAATGTTCACCTACTCAAAGGCGACCGTATAGGACCCTGTGTTGTCGCCAAAATTTGCCGGTGCATCGCATACACCAAACTTAAGGGGGCCGCCGGGTGCATTAAGCGATATGGAGTAAGTATGTGCTGGGTTGTATGCAGGAATAGATAACACATAGCTATCTACCGGTTTGCTATTAACACATAAGATACCATTGCTGTTTGAATGCACGGGAGTAATAGCTTTCCCATTTGAATCGGTATACAGGTAAAATGCATCGGAGAACTGTGTTCCTTGCGCCTGCCCTGTTCCACTAACGGTTATGGGTGTTGGTCCTGAATAAGACTGTGTGCTTGTGACGCCTTCTTTGTTGATAAATGGTACAGCTAACGGAGCCTCACGGACACGTGGAGGAACTGTCGGAGTCGGGGTCACTGGTACTGCTGTTGCTATTGGAACGACGATGACTGCAGCAGCTGTTGGAGTAGCTGGCTGTGCCGTAGGTGTCGGAGTGGCTGTGCCAGTGACAGGAAAAAAGGAACCTTGGGCTGCGGCATTCAAGCCTGGAAAAATTTGTGCCTGACAACCCCCAAAGATCAAAAATGCGCCGAGAAAGAGTGCTCCTAAAAGAGCAAACCAGACCTCACGTCGTTTCTCGTCATCATTATTCGGATTATTGAGCATAAGATTGCATCCTCTTTATTTAATGATTCCGTCTTCAACAAAACGAGGAAGAATGCGTGAAAACAACACTCTTCCTCATGAAAAACTATATGTACGCCTTACTAGGAACAGGGGGAATAGAGTATACTAACGTGTTCGTGGTATGTCGGAACGTGTTGGTGGTAGTGTTCGTGCCTGATTGAGGTCTTGTTGCATCTGCACCTGAGTAGCAGCTCGACTTGCACTACTCTCTGCGCGGTCAAGGTATTTATGTGCAGCGTCTTGTCCACCAAGACCAAAGGCTAAGCCAGCGGCAAGGGCAGCAGCACCAACAATCGCGGTAAACAGAATGTTCAAGAGCGAGGTGGCAATGCCGAGCTGTTCCAATGCTACGATTGCTACAAAGCCAAGAATGGCATAACGAGCAATGTTCGAGAAGAGATTGGGACTACCAATTCTCGCGCTTGCTGAAGCACCGCGTACAATGTCTGCGACAAACGTTGCGGCCAATGTACCTAAGAAGAGAACGAGAATGGCGACAAACACGTTGGGCAAGTAGCCAATGACGCGCCCAAGCAGATCACTAACGGTAGTTAGACCAAGCGCATTGACGGCGGGCACTAGGAAGATGAGGAAGACAAACCAGTAAACGAGTTTGCCAAGCACATCAGCCGCATCAGTTTTAAGATTTGCTTGGGTTAATAAGCGTGAAAGACCAATGCGGTCTCCAATACGGTCGAAGCCAATCTTACGTAGTAAGAAGGTTATAGCGCGCGCAAGTGCTGAGGCTACAATCCAGCCGATAAGCAAAATCACGAGGAAGCCGAGCAAGCGTGGCACAAACTCGAAGAGCAAGGCTAGTGCTGCCTGAAATGACGTAATCACAGCAGTGATAATGTTCATAGAGTCTCCTTTGTAATACCTATTTTATAAAGACAAACGGATTACAGTGGTTACAAGATAAGGGTAACCATTCTTAGTACGACAAAGAATTCTATACCGTTTCAATTTTTGCTAGAAAAAATGGGACTCTAATTTTCTTCTAATTATTGGAAAATTATCTTGATTACACAAGACTACATTTTATAAGAGATGCAAAATACATTCTATTTTTCTTATTCACCTATTATTGTGCAAGAGCACTTTCCAAATAACAAGCTTTCTCAATAAAGGTCAAAAAGCATTTCTGTTTTACTTACCAAAAAAGCGAAGAGGATCACAATAGAATGCGATCCTCTCCACTTTTCTTACGTGTCTTAGTTCTTCCCTACCATTACTTCGGTCGATTTAATGATCGCCAGTACTGAACTGCCTTCCTGTAGTTGAAGAGATTGGACCGCATCAGCTGTAATGACAGAAGTAATCTGCTGTCCATCTGGTAACTCAATTACTATCTCGGCCATAATATCTCCGCGCTTGATTGACTTGATGGTGCCCTTTAACTGGTTGCGTGCGCTCATTTCCATAAATGAAAATCTCCTATCTATCTCAGTACATCAGATACAAGGTACGTTACTTGAAAATCCGTCAAGCTTATGCTTTCCTTGATCTCACACTTAACATGAGCAGTATAGCATAAAAGTAGTCAGGCTATTTGCTATGCAGGAAATGGTCTTTCTAGGCAATAGTGACCAGATGGGTATTGAACCATTGGCTGGCGAGTTGCGCCACTTTTGTCACGCTATCTTTTGTTGCGAAAAGCGATGCGTTTCCTGCTTCAATCTGCTCGAAACGTTTCTCTTTAGGAAAATTTTCCAAGACTTGCTGGCTTTGCGCAACTGCCTGTGTATTTTGGGTTGACGCGATGAGCAGGGTGGGAGCAAGTACGCGCCTTACATAGTCTTGTGCTGTGTCAAGCATACTGCCAGCCGCTACAATTGCTGCGACAGTATCTGGTCGCTCTGCAGCCGCGATTAAGACTGCCGCACCTGTTGCACCTGCACCAAAGTAACCAATTGAGAGATGCTGTGTCTCATCATTCTCCAGAAGCCATTGGGCCATACCTGAAATGCGCTGCTCCATAACGCTTGTATTGAAACGGAAATAGTCTGTTCCCTGGTCCAGTTGCTGTTCCTCTGCCGTGAACAAATCAACTAACAGGGTTGCGATATTGTCCTGGAAGAGTCCCTGTGCTATAGTTAATGCGGTCTGGTGCGAACTCTCAGTGCTTCCCTCAATGCCGTGTGTGAGAATAACAAGACCATGTGCCTCAGCAGGTAAATGCAAGAGACCCGCAAGCGTAACTGCCCCAGCCCCGACTTGAATAAGGCGGCCATTATCCGCACTTGCTACAACATTCGAGTTCTCTACCATTGTGAATATATCCTTTCCTACGCCTTTTTCTTTTCAAAAATAAGAATTCTCTACTCTTAATTAGTACGCACAATAACCCGTGTTTATATACTTACCTTTTCCCAATACTTCAAATAACATACAGCTCACCTTTTATGAAACCATCTTGTGCTTTTAAACGTGAACAAAGAGGAAGGTGTGTTATGAATATACACTACTCATGGTTCAAAAATACTATCAATAGCTTTTGAGCATGGGTGTTCCTGAAAATAACACCCATTGCCAATAATACTAAAAAATACGGAATGTAGTACTCAGGAGGAAAAACATGGCTTTAACTGGACGTACAGTAATTGGTGTCTTCGATGAGGCAGGGAACGCTGACCGCGCAATCGACGCGTTGCAGGCCGCAGGCTTCAGTAGTGCGGATATTCATCACTCAGGTCGTGGTACCGCTTCTACAGGTGGCGGTGGCTTCTTTTCTGGCTTGAAAAACTTCTTCACGGGTGATGACACAGACACGACAACGAGTGGTCATGTTGCCGACGATCTGACAAGCATGGGCGTTTCTAGCGATGAGGCCCAGTACTACGACAATGAGTACACCAACGGTCGTACTATCGTCTCAGTCAATGCGGGTAGCCGCGCGGAAGAGGCCAAAACAATCCTTGACTCAAATGGTGCATACAACTACGCCACACGGCGTGGTACAGCATCGACAAGTGGCTACACCTCGACCACTAACACAACAACCAATACTGGTTATGCGGCAGGTACAACTGGCACAGCCTACACGGATACAACAAACACAACTGGCTATGATCGCACTCGTGCTGCTGACCGTGCAAATGAGACCGATCAGGAGCGTGTCATACGTCTCCGTGAAGAGCAGTTGAATGTCAGCAAGCAAAATGTACAAGCTGGTGAGGTAGACCTGCGTAAGGAAGTTGTTTCGCAGCAGCAGACTGTAAATGTTCCTGTGACACATGAAGAGGTTTACATCGAGCAGCGTCCTGTGACCGATGCAACCGCCGTTGACAATACTCCAATCGGTCAGGGTGAGACTATTCGCGTTCCTGTTACCGAAGAGAAAGTTAATGTCAGCAAGGACACAGTTGTTACAGGTGAAGTTTCCATCGGCAAACGTGCCGTCACCGAGAATCAGCAGGTAACGGACACTGTTCGCCGCGAAGAAATTCGCACGGATGAGAGCGGCAATCCTCGCATAGTGGGTGATACAACCCGTACTGACAACACAGACACCCGCAACTCACTCTAGTACTGAGTAACGGATAACAAGAAGAGGAGCTATACCAACTGGTATAACTCCTCTTTTTGTTATTAGGAAAGATTACGTTGATAGTTCAGTTACAACATGAATAGGGCTTTCGCCCTCCTTCGCATCACGAAGCGTATGTCTGCCGTTATGTTCAAAGCAGAAAGTAGCTCTATCATCGTTTCCAGCGTAGGATTAGCGTCATCGGAGGAGAGTAAACGGGAGATAGCCTCTCGCTTCTTGCCCACACGCTCGGCTAAAGTCTCCTAGCTGATGTGCTGGTGTTTACGAATAGACTCTATTGCATGCATGAGCTGTAGTTTAACACCCATCTTTTCATAGCCAACGGCAAACTCTGGATTCTGTAGCTGTCCTAAAAGTCTTTTTTTTATCCTATAATAAGCACCGCATAAGAATGTAGTAAAATTTGAATAGCACCGTTTTGTGTAAGGATTTGAATATGTCACCCATCTACTATCAGAAAGGGACCATTTTTGACTCAAACACTCAAGTGATCGTAAATCCAGTAAACTGTGAGGGTTACATGGGCAAAGGACTTGCGCTTGCTTTCAAGCAGAAGTATCCAGCGATGTCTGCTATGTATCAGCAGGAGTGCAAATCTGGTCAGTTACATATTGGAAGACCAACCCTTTATCGGGAAAGTACACCGTGGATACTGAACTTTCCTACCAAAAATACATGGCGGGCCAATGCAAAGTTAGAATATATTGAACAGGGACTATACTACTTTATAACTCATTATAAGAGAGCAGGTATAGAACGTATTGCATTCCCCAAACTTGGCACACAGAATGGGAAGTTGTCGTGGACTGAGGTGGGACCGCTTATGGCAAGGTATCTGGGTTCCATTGATATTGAGGTGCACATTTATATCACAGAAGAGGATTGTGAATACTACCCCTCGTAACCCATCCCTACCTCATACGTATCTTTTGATAGAGGATACAAACAGCTTCAGAAGAGGTAGGACTAGACTTTGGCTCACTGTCTCAATCCGCATGTGGCGGGGGGGCACGATAACCCTGATGGTACTGTGCGTTGTCGGCGTTGCGATTACCTGATACAGGGAGCGCACATCGGCATGTATGAGGTGGTCGCGTTTGTTGGCGCGGGCACCTTTGGCTATGTCTACAAGGTGCGCGAACCGATGCCGTTGAGCCGCTTGCTCGCGCTCAAGGTCCTGCGCCTCGATCAAACGAGTACAGAGGCGCAGAAGAGTTTTTTGCAGGAGGCGCGCCGCATAGCCACTATGCAGCATCCCAACATTTTGCCCATCTACAACTTTGGACGGTTAGATAATAACCAGCCCTATTTTGTGATGGAATACGCGCCACAGACGATCAATGATATCTTCCGCTCGTCCGATGGTAGCAAGCGTTTGGCCTTTGCGGAGGAACTGGTTCCCTATGTGCGACAGACGGCGGATGCGCTCCAGTATGTGCATAATATGAAGATGGTGCATCAGGATGTGAAGCCGGGGAATTTACTGATTGGACGTAGCGGGCAGGTCCTGCTGGCGGACTTTGGCACGACACTCTATCTCGGTACCTATACACATGCATCGCTTGGCGAGGTCACGGGTACCGCCGCCTATATGCCGCTTGAGCAATGGCAGGGCAATCCACGCCGCGACTCCGATCAATATGCGCTGGCGATCTGCTGCTATGAACTGCTGACGGGGCGCACACCCTTTACATACAAACGGTTAGAGGAGATGTGGAATGCTCAGATGTATGAGCAACCATCGTCGCCGCAACGCTGGAATCCACGCACGCCTGTCGAGGTTGCGGCTGTCCTGTTACGTGCGCTCTCGAAGGATTATCACCAGCGCTATAGCAGTATTACAGAGTTTGCCGAGAGTTATGCCGAAGCGGTAGATGTCGCGCAACAACGCTATGTATGCCAACACTGCGGACAGCAAAACCGCACGGGGGCGCAACGCTGTGCCTTTTGCGGAGCTGATAAAGATAACCGAGCCTGTCCCTATTGCGATACACAGGTACGTTTCGGGCAACGCTGTTGTTCGGTCTGTGGTCGTCTCACGCTGCCACAAACACTGGTTGTCCATAGTCCCCTCGTTGGTGTAAGCGTTCACCAGGATAGATACACGATTAAACGCGTCCTCAAGCAATCGGAGGAGACGCGGATAATGACGGCGGTTGCCACAGATGAGCAGATGAACGGGCGGCAAGTGGTGCTGAAACGTTGGGAATGTGCTACCCTCCTATCGCAACGCGCAAAAGATATCGCCCACTACGAGCACGTCACCAAGCCGCTAGCCCGATTACATCATCCATTTGTACCTACCGTGCTTGACCGTTTTGCGGAGGGTAAGCACTACTATATGGTAGAGCAATATATAGATGGTGAGAGTATCGAGGAGCGCTTGCAGAAGCTATTGCGTCCCTTAGAGGAGCGTGACGTATTAGGTTATCTGAACAGTTTGCTCAACGTGCTGATCGCCTTAGAGCAGCAAGGAATATATCACTACGATATCTCACCCGCGAATATTCTAATTGAGCAGAAGCGGGGACGCGCCATCCTGTCAGGATTTCAGGTACCCCCTCCGCTATCAGAGCCGGGCGTACGCGTACCGGTCACGGGCAAGCGCACCACGCGCAAACTTGCCATCTCACCCTATCTTCCCATTCAAGACAAGCCTTATGACTCACGCACAAGCATCTACATGCTGGCGGCGACAATGCATCATGCGCTCACCAATATCGCGCCGCCGCACTATCCCACCTATCCCCCCGTGCGTATGCTCAACCCGAACGCCTCGCCTGAGCTAGAAGCTATTCTAAGCCGCGCTCTGTTGGAAGAGGCGCATTTGCGCTATCAAAGCTATGAGGCGATGAGGCGCGATGTGCAGAGGTTGATTGTGCGATAATCTTGAAGATATATCTGATAAATCGGGGGTTGGGGGGGGGTATATTAAAGGGGGGGGTTTTTGGGGGGACCCCGC
>CAXTUE010000036.1:7376-13811 GCA_964247355.1 uncultured Ktedonobacteraceae bacterium
GGGTTGGCCCGCAATAACTCTACCCCCTTTTTATGCGCCCCCAACCCCCGATTTATCAGATATACGTTGATTTGATCTACAAATTCAACTCACACAAAATTCGGTTCCCCCATACTTGCTATACACGCGCTCGACGGGCGTTGTGCTGGTGTGTCGTCAAAGGCTGAAATGATGCTGTTCACGCAGGATGTGGTGTATTCGGCACCGTGACCGAGGCCGGGAAAAAGAAAGTAGTAGCTGTTCTTGAGTGTTTGGGCCGCTAGTTTGCCACTGGCTGGCGGCGTGATCGGATCATACTCGTCACTGAGAACGAGCGTGGGTATATCGCTGACGACGGGCTGTTTTTGAATGGCGGGAGCCTTCTGGACATTCCAAACATGGCAAGCGTCGTATTCCTGTTGCAAACTGCCCTTGAGCGCGGGCTGAATTTGCGCTGTGACGCCTTGTAGAGTAGTAGTGATATTGTTTTGTGTGATGAAACTCCAATCTTCATTGCACACGTCCGAGTAGAACATACCGTCGCTAAAGGTGTCGTCAAACTCAACCTCGCCGTATATTTGTGACAAGAGCGAGTAGTCACCGGCGCGCACCTGATAGATCATTTTGGGGAGTGCTGGAATAATTGATGAGGCGTAGAGCGCGCTGAACAGGACGAAGACAAAATCGTCACCGGCCATCGTCACGTTGTAGTTTTTGCCCGTATTGATGTTTGTTGTTTGAAAATGTACAGGGTTGGCGTTCAGGTTGGTTACAAGCTGATAGAAAGTGCTATCCAACTTTGGGTATTGTGTGACGCACCGGGCATTAGCAGCACATCCTTGAAAGAGAGTGTTGAAGACGCGTTGTGCCGAAGCAGGCAGGTCGGTACGGTTGCTCTGTGGTGGATATACGGAGTCAAGTACGACACTACGAATGACCGATGGGTAGAGGCGCATAGTGGTAAGGGCTAGTCGGGTCCCATAGGAGACTCCATACAGGTTTGCTTGCTTGTATCCCAGTGCTTGTATCAAATCATGCACGTCTGTCGCATTCTCCTGCACGTTGAATGCGTTCAGGTTGATGCCTGACTTGAGCAGGCGGTCATGGCACGTTTGTATCGCTTGCAGAGCCATACGTTCTGAGTCGGTCGCGTTCAGGTGAACATTCAGCGTATCGTACTGCAATTTCAAGGTTTCGGAACATTTAAGCGAGGGCGTGGAGTATCCTGTGCCGCGCTGGTCGAACATAATCAGATCGGAATTGAAGACAAAGCGATCAAGGTTTGAGCTTGTGAAATAGTGCGCCCAGTTGTCCAGCGATGGACCGCCGGGACCCCCTTCCAGGCGCACAACGGGAGTTGAGTCATGCTGTGCGTGTGGAGATTTGAAGATCGCGACGGCAAGTTGTACCTTCGCACCATTAGGATTTTGACGATTCTCCGGCACGGAAACAAAGCCACATTTGATCGTTTGTCCATCCACAATGCCTGTACCAAGCTGGAAGGGACAGGCTGAGGAGCGAAAATTCGCGGTTGGCATGACGGAGGATGTCGAGGCTTGTGTAGGCACCGTTGAAACCGGAGTCTTCGTTGTAGCTATTGGACGAGCAAGCATCTGTGAGAGCACGACGAGCAGGACAAGGCCGATAACGAGCACTACGCCTACAAACGATAGGATAAGTGGAAATGCCTTGAAATTTGACCGTTTCTGCATCAGTTGTGTTGCTATGGGTAGCGGTGGTGTATTTGGTAGTGTTGGTGGAAATCCTGGTTGATTGCTTGATGAATACTCGCGATAAGGGATGTCAGGCTCTACTGTGTATGGAGACTGCTCGTTGCTGGAATTTGGATTTTCTTTCAATGGACACCGATTTCTAATATTGTGTTTGGTTTGTAAATATCTGTAGGGACCGCATTCATTCCGTCCGTCTTTGGTCTGTAAATATCTGTAGGGACAGCATTCATTCCGTCCGTCTTGGGTCTCTCGTATCGGCAAATGGACGGAATGAATGCAGTCCCTACCTCCAAGATAGTTTGTGAAACATCGTAATCGGTCCCCATAGGCAACCTATTTGCGTTTTGTTGTCTACAACAGATGCTCATGTTTGAGGTTGTGGATAACATGCATTTCCGTTTTGTGTGCTATTACTTGTTTTTGCTAACGTGAACGATGTGTCTTGTCCTAGCACACGATTAATATATAAGCCTTGTGTTTGAAGTGTAGCACAGTTGCTATGTGTAGGTAGTACAGTCAGGTCCAACTCAGGAAATGTGCCGGCCTGTCTCTGTACGAGTAGATTGTATGCGCTATTGCCAAATGGGGGCACGTACCAGGAGAGTGTGACCGTCATTGTACAATTCTTGGGAATGACGACGTAGCCGCCGAACATAGCGCGCCCCGGTTCGTCGCTTGTCAAGTTTGTTGGTGGTCCAATTTTGTTGAGCGGATGCCACTGCCCCGAATAGTCGTCGTTGAGCATAGGAGCCGATGCACCAGCATCATATTGTCCCGTGGCACACACCATTTCATCATGCTGATAGATGCTTTGTTTGTTGCAGGCGTCCAATGGACCACCACAGAGTGGTGTGCCAGTATCGAAACCATTGCCACCCAGGAACTTCGCGGTTGGCGGAACATAGATGCGCACATAATCGCGATAGGTATCCAGGCCGTAAACAAAACCTAGCTGGTTATAGGCAAGCTGCATTTGTAGTTGATGGGTTGCACCACCTTGCGTGTCAAGTGTTACGGTATCGTGAATGGTGGTTTTCACATATTGTGACGCCTTGCTTGCACTTACATTTGCCTGTACGACATACAGGCCGTCGTGTGTTGTCGAGCGATCCACCTGTGCGGCATAGCCATACTGGGAGAGCAGGTCTTGCAGTTGCGAGTTTGTGAGATAGACCTGTAAATCCTTTGTCTTCAGGTCGCTCAACATCTGCTTCCCTAACGCCAGCAATGTTGTCGGAGACGCATGACGCACAGTATCCATTAACGTATGCGCAACCAGGGATGTGAACTGTTTGCGATCAGAGGTAGATTTATCGCCGGACGAAATGCTGATTTGTTTGGCAATACCAGCATTGTCGAGTTGATAGTAGTGTAGCCGAGACTCTAAGTTCTGGGCGGTGATAGTTTCGTTATATGATGGAATGCTAATTGGTCCCGTGACCTGTAAGACATGTTCGATCAGAAATGGTGTGAACAAGATGACGCCATCGACCTGACGATGAACCTCACGGTTGTACTCGTTGATTGCTATCTTAGCCGAGGTAGGAAAGTCGGCGGAGAGATTCGAGTCGCGCAATCCCCAGTTGGCGAAGGGCCACCATGAACGATAGGAGTTTGGCGCAGGCTGATCC
This sequence comes from uncultured Ktedonobacteraceae bacterium, assembly GCA_964247355.1. Classification (GTDB taxonomy): domain Bacteria; phylum Chloroflexota; class Ktedonobacteria; order Ktedonobacterales; family Ktedonobacteraceae; genus JBBQVS01. The sequence goes on from CAXTUE010000036.1 coordinate 10,720, forward strand.
GAGGTTGGACTATTATCCGCATACTCGATAAGCGAGATGTCACGAAGCGAGAAGGGCGCGAGACGACCGCCAGCAATATGCAGCTCACCATATTGGCCGGTAAAACCGCCGGTTTGTACAAGAAATGTGCTTTGCCCATCCACACCAAGTAGCCAGCCCATTGCTCCGAAAAGCGAACGCCCCTGCACTAAAGCTGTTTTGACCTGCGGTAAGAGTTGAAGCAATTGTTGCACCTGTTCACGCTGGTGAGCACTCACGGGAAGGGCGTCAAGCGACATATGTTGCGTCTGCAGTTGAATATCGTTGACATAGGGCATTATCGCGTCAAGCATAGTGCCTACCAACGCGAGATCAGTAGAGGTGACGAGAGGCGTTTGTGATGTATTCAGCAGTGGCCCCTTAAACTTTGGCGCAAGTGTAATTGCGGTGTTGATAACAATATTTCCGATGTTCGTTACATCTATTCCCACCTGACTCGCGGCACGAGCAGACGTGATTTGCGTACGATACTGAGGCATATATTGCGCAACGAGCGAAATGATCGAGGCGTGGTCAAGCAGATACTGCACCTGTGAGAAGTCGCTGTGGGCCGCGTTCAGCTCTTTCTTCGCACGTAGCAACGTTGTTGCATCAAGCAACTTTGACGTGTTTGATGAAGTGCCTGTTTTCGCACCGCTAAAAAGCGACTTTACGTTGAGCAGGTGTTGAACTCCACTTGATGCCCGACTCTTCAGTGTTGTGTATGTTGAATACGCGCTCACTCCAAATACCACTCCCTCAACAACTGGAATGGCGATACCTACCAGCAAGAGTGTAAGCAAGAGGAGCGAGACAACTTTATGACGTGCCATACGTTGGCGCAGTGTGGTACGAGCGCGAACAGGGGATGTCGTCGTCGTTGAAATAGGATCGGTTGTTGGCTCGAAACGCGGTCCTTTAGGCGAGTTTGGCAGTGTGAGGGCAGGTAGATCAGTGGGTGTTATGGGATCGCGCCGTTCAGCAAGAGTATTTGATGCTGAAGAATCAATGCTTTGTGCAAGAGGTCGTGTGATCTTTTGTATGTGTTGTGTACTCCCAGTGCCAGTCAGAGGTTGCGTTATTTTTGCCATACGATGCCCATTGATGTTCTCTGAAAGAGGACGAGTAATACGTGGTTTGCCTTGCTCATCATCTTGTGTGCGAACGAGAGAGTCAGTAATAGGAGGGAGTGTGTCACCCTCAGAAAATAGATTGGACATATACGACCCCTGACAATAGAAGCAGATATTCCCCAGATAGTGCTCTGCTTTTTATTCTATGTTGTATTGATAATAGTATATGGAGTATATCATTATTATAACGTATGAGCCTAGTTACGCGTTTCATAACATGGCAATGTTGCAAAAACTTGTTTCACTTTGACTCTATCGGCTACACATATCTCGTATAGTAGGTGTAAGAAGATTCATTTAGCATGAAAGGAAGCGATGCTATGACACTGGCATGGAAAATTCATGAGGGCGCAACGGTCAAACTTAAGGACTACGATCCGGGTTACACTGGTACGCATGTCGATCATGACTCAGCTAAGGGTACAATGGAGCATTTGAATTCCGAGTTAAGTAAGTTGCAAGAGCTGCTTGCGGCGGCGCAACATCATAGTATGCTAATTGTGTTGCAAGGTATGGATACGAGCGGAAAGGATGGCACGATCCGGCACGTTTTCTCATCAATGAATCCGCAGGGCTGTGAGGTGCATTCGTTCAAGGCACCAACGCAGGAAGAAATATTACATGATTTTCTCTGGCGCATTCATCGTGTGGCTCCGGCGCGTGGCATGATTGGCGTTTTTAATCGTTCACACTATGAAGACGTGCTGGTGGTGCGTGTTCATAATCTCGTAGATGAGGATGTATGGAGCAAACGATATAAGGAGATCAATCATTTTGAGAAGTTGCTTACCGATAGCGGAACGATTGTGCTCAAATTCTTTTTGCATATCAGCAATGAGGAGCAGAAGGAACGTTTGTTAGCGCGTGAGCAGGACCGTGATAAGGCATGGAAGCTTTCCTCGAGCGATTGGGCTGAGCGCAAATACTGGGATAGCTATCAGAATGCGTACGAAGATGTTCTGAGCAAGTGCAGCACTGATGAGGCCCCGTGGTATGTGGTGCCTGCCAACCATAAGTGGTATCGTAACCTCGCGATTGCGCAAGTGCTTGTCGATACGATGCACAAGTATAAAGACGGGTGGCAAGCGGATTTAGAGGCGCGTGGTCAAAAAGAACTTGCCATGCTAAAACAAATGCGCGAAAAAAAATAATATATGGATGCTGTCTTCATTGTCACCCCGTACCAGATTAGTGCGGGGGCGACAATGAAGACAGCATCCATATATTATCCGCCGAGCTTGCGGGTGGCTTTGCCACGTGTTCGTGCTGGTGGCGGATAATAGGTAGGGATGGTCGTGATGATGTCGCCGATGCGTAACTGCACTTGTAGGTAGCGATTTGCAGGTTGGTGATAGTGCGCGAAAAGCATTAGCCCATGTTGCGCGATCACGTCGGCATCATCTGTATGGCGGGTAAGCATCATCTGGCCCCCCAGCGTTTCCTCGGCGGCAGTGACCGCCATCTCCTCGCCCTCTTCGCCCATCATTAGTTTACGTGTGTCTCGATGGATTGTGCGGCTCGGCCAGAGAATCAGGGCGATAGTTTGTCCCTTCAAGCGTTGCTCTTTCAGGCGTTCGCCGAGGTAGTCCGACAGCTTGCGAATAGCCGCGCATGTCTCGTCGGCATCGGCGGCATGATGAAAGCGTACACGTGCATTCTGGCTGAGCGGCGGCGCATCGGGTACCACCAGACTGGTATCTTCGCCGGACGCCACTTGATAGACCCAGAGGCCGAGGCGTCCCAGACGACGTGTAACACCCTCTTCGGTCAACGTAGCGACCTGTGCAAAGGTTGTGATGCCAAAGTCGCGCAGGTGCGTGACCAGTTCGGCGACTGCCACGGGATCGACTTGCTCGCTCTTGCCCTCGACCTCTGGCGGTCGCGAGTTGCTGCCTTCTCTCTGCTCGTCTAGTTCTGGAAAGGTGCCAGGATTGCCAGTAC
>CAXTUE010000036.1:13860-14090 GCA_964247355.1 uncultured Ktedonobacteraceae bacterium
TTCGCACACCAGATTCAGATAGATCATGGCTTCGCGTCCAGGCGGAATGTAGAGCACACCCTGACGCCCATCTTTACGACTCATCAAGGCCGCTAGTTCCGCTATCGCCTTGCCGTTGGCAACGCCGATTTGCGCGGTCAAGCCCATTTCGGCAATCTCAGCGCATAGGCGTTCCGCTAGAGCGACTGGAGAGTCGAACGCGATTTCGCAACCGCGCAGATCGATAAAGG
>CAXTUE010000036.1:14116-15726 GCA_964247355.1 uncultured Ktedonobacteraceae bacterium
TTGACTCTATGATACGCGAGTAGGCGCGATAGCGTTCACGCAAACGTTGGAGTATCGGCTGGTATTTATCGTATGACGCGGCCATAAAGCGTGCGCGTGGCGCGAGACGATGCGCACGGCGAAGCGGCATACCGGGAGTTATGCCTAAACGCATGGCGGCAGGCGATGCGTCGATGACGCGTCCAGGTTCGTTTGGGCGACCCATGCCCGTGCCTACGACAAAGCTTAGTCCATGAAGCGAGGCGTCAAACATCTCTTCCAATGTACAATAGAAGTGGCGAATACGAACGTGCATAATGCCTTGACGTAATCGAGCACGTTCGGCGGCACGTGCTACCTCTTGCATATTGACGGCTGGGGGCATTGTTGGTGCATCAGCTAACTGGCGTTCGGGACGATTAAATGCTTGCGCTGCCTCTTGTGTAGAGGGAGTGGCGCGATTCTCATTCGGTTGTTGCATACTTTATAATTCTTCTATTTATTAGATGTTCTCGGTAAGCATAGTATAGCAATTTTCATACGTCACAAGAGTAAACGAGTTGTAGATTGTTTGTTCGCGTCTGACTATTGAGAACACTAATGCATTTTGTTCCCTCTATTGTCCTACTCAATCGTTGGCCTGTCAAGTAGTGGTTACTTGCTGTGGCTTCTCCTGTCATGCTTGCGCGTTCGGATCGTGTTTTCCCCGTTTCGCACGTGAAAAACGTCTTGTTACCCACCATCCCCCAAGTATACAGAGGGCAAGTACGATAAAAATAAGCAGGAGAATGAGTGCTGGTGGTGTTGAAAATCCTGTAGGGGACTGTTTGGGCTGTCGGATTGTGGGGTCGTTTGGCGGCGGATAGAGACCCGTGATAATGAACTGGGGGGTGCCGCCAACGCTAAATGTGCGAATAAGCTGGCGTGTGGGTATGTTGAGCATACCGACTTGACCGGCACGAAGCGCGATAAAGCCGAGTTGACCATCACTCGTGATGGCGATGGATTGTGGTGCGTCGTTCAGGAAAAGCACTTTTTCTGGTTCGTGAGGCGTCAAAAGAGTTCCCATGTGTACGGGCGAGAGAATGTCTATCGAGTTGTGTTGCTGGTCAGGGACATATATCTGGCCCGTGGTGGCGTCATAGTCCATCGGACCATAGCTTCCTCCTGTGAGGAGTTGCGCGAACATCTGATACGATGCCATATCGACTGCTACAACACTTCCCTGACGCGTGGTAACGTACGCGGTCAGTCCGCCTGGAAGACAGATAAAGCGTGGTCCACCTGGAATAGCTATATGTATGCTCTGTTGCTCTTGTTCGGTGACAACCGTCAACGCGGTTGTGCCTGCGATCCACAGTTGACTACGGATTTCGTTATTAACGACAACCGTTGCAACGGCTAACCCGCTCACGTCCTCGTTCGTCGAGTACGTCTGTTGTACGCTACACGTGCCAGTGTCGAGAACTGTGACCTGTCCACTCGCCTCGCCCGCGACATAGAGACGTGTGCTATCGGCACTCAAGGCCAACAGTGTGGGATGTCCTGCTACTTTTCTTGTGCAGAGTACGCGACCCGTACGAGCCACCACCTCTGACACCTGTTCAAGTGTTGGTTGAGCGACGTAGAGC
>CAXTUE010000037.1:0-15286 GCA_964247355.1 uncultured Ktedonobacteraceae bacterium
CTGCTCCAATTGTGTACTTGAAGGAAGAGAAACCATGACTGTACCGGTAGATGCCACATACGCTAGAACACTTGATGCACAGGACCCACTCGCCTCTTTTCGAGAACGCTTTGTCATCTCCGACCCCAATCTGATCTATATGGATGGTAACTCGCTTGGTCGCCTGCCGAAGGCAACGATGGCACTGACAGAGGATTTGTTGCATCGCCAGTGGGGAGAACGCCTGATCCGCAGTTGGAATGAAGGATGGTTCGACGCGCCCGAACGCGTCGGAGCAAAGATAGCGGCGTTGATAGGCGCACAACCCGACGAGGTGGTTGTTGCCGACTCCACATCGGTTAATCTCTTCAAACTCGTTGTTGCCGCACTACGTCTACAGTTCGGCAAATCGCGTATTCTTACCGATAATCTCAACTTCCCTTCGGACCTCTATATTTTGCAGGGTGCAATCGACATGCTGGACAAGCAGCACCAGCTAGAAATTGTCTCCTCGCCTGACGATATTCATGGTCCGGTTCTTGAACTACAGGCACAACTCGATAGCGATGTCGCGCTCCTCACACTCTCGCACACCGTTTTCAAGAGTGGCTACACCTATGATATGACGACGCTTACACAGGCCGTTCATGAAGCAGGTTCGCTTGTTCTATGGAACCTTAGCCACTCGGTAGGCGCGGTGCCAATCGACGTACATGCGGCTCAGGTCGATCTCGCGATTGGCTGTACCTACAAATATCTCAACGGCGGTCCCGGCGCACCGGCATTTCTCTACATTCGACGTAGCTTACAAGAGCAACTGAACAATCCTATCACGGGTTGGATGGGTCAAAAAAATCTTTTTCGGTTCGAGTCAGTCTATCAACCAGCTTCTGGCTTACGCGGCTTCCTGACCGGAACTCCACCTATCGTCTCGCTCTCGTTGATCGAACCAGGAGTTGACCTGCTGCTAGAAGCTGGTCTAAACAACCTGCGCGCGAAGTCCGAACGCCAGAGCGAATATCTCATCGCACTCTGGGAGGCATTGCTCAAACCAGTAGGCTATACCCTCAACTCTCCTAGAGAAGTACAGCAACGCGGTTCGCACATCTCACTCGGTCATGCCGAGGGCCTACGCATCGACTTAACCCTGCTCAACGACATGAACGTCCTGCCAGATTTCCGCGCCCCCGACAACATTCGGCTAGGCATAGCCCCACTTTACACATCATTTCTCGACATACACACCACCGTCATGCGCCTACGCGATATCGTCGTCAATAAGCTCTACGAAAAATATAGTAGCGAGACACCAACCGTGACTTAAAAATCTGTTAACTTTTATCCGACCTAGTACGGGTCTGATTTATCACACCCCGTCTTACACGCGAAAATGCAGGTACGGGTCTGATTTCATCACATCCCATAAACACTCGACCATCTCAACAGAAAGGTTGTTCCCAATGGCGAATAGACTTACAGGCAAAGTAGCCTTAATCACAGGTGCAGGCAGCGGCATCGGACGTACCGCCGCCCTTTTATTCGCACAAGAGGGTGCGCGTGTCGTAGCAGGTGATATCAACACCGAGGGCAACGCCGAAACCGTGCGCATGATCGAAGAGCACGGCGGCGAGGCATTGGCAGTGCGTCTCTACGTCACCATTGCCGAAGAGATTCAAGCGGCAATACAGAAAACAGTTGATACCTTTGGCGAGTTGAGCGTCCTTTGCAACAACGCTGGCGTGGGCGAGCAACGTACCCCGATTACCGGTCTGGATGAAAGCGAGTGGGATCGCGTCTTTGCCATCAATAGCAAAGGTGTATTTCTAGGCATCAAATATGGCGCGGCAGCGATGATAAAGGCGGGCAAGGGCGGCTCAATCGTCAATACCGCAAGTGTTGCTGGCATTGTTGGCAATCCTGGTTATGTAGCGTATGCAGCCTCGAAAGCTGCCTGTATTCATATCACACGCACAGCCGCACTCGAACTCGCACGCTACAACATCCGCGTCAACGCACTGGCACCCGCCTTTACCGCAACCCCAATGGTAGACGCAATGGTCTCCACGCATCGTAACCCGGACATTGCCCTCCAAAAACTGGGCAGCGTCATACCGCTCGGACGCCTCGGCACTCCCGAAGAAATTGCAAATGCCGCCCTCTATCTCGCCAGCGACGAATCATCCTTTACCACCGGTGCCGTGCTGGTGCTCGACGGCGGTTTGACGGTACAATAAGAAATACGTCTTTCTTTGTCTTCACTGTTGTTACTGGAGCAAGGGATTTCGGAGGTACTCACCTAGACAATCAACATGATTTTGTAGAGCATCGTCAACAGGTTCGTACTGCATCAAGAGTGCAGTAAGTTCTTCCTGAAAACAGCGTACCAGCTCCTGGGCCGCTACTTTCACCTGTGACCAGGGGATAGAGTACTCAACTTCCTCCCAGAGTTTTTCTTTTTGCGGTACATACATAAACGAAGTTGCTTGACGTATAGCTCTCTTCCCGTAACGGTTTTTCAAGACCCAAGCTTCAGGTGTGCAAAGTACATCCATAAAGTACCCACCACAACCAAATTCTTCACACATACATCTAAATAGTGGATAACAACCACTTGTCTGTATGGATTTAAAAAACTCCTGAACATTCAGGAGTTCCGGCATTCGGCGGTCATTGATGTAGACAGTAACACATATCGGTGTGTGCGCTAAAGCAAAGTCTGTGCATGGCGAGGAATGAATGGTCAGCTTATCCATAATACCGAGGCACACTGAAGAGGTGCCACTCTTAAACTAAGAGAACTAGTGCTCACATGGGTATTTTATCATAAGATGTCGATAGGTAGCCAAGAGAGGGGAAAACGCCCCTCCCATATACAGTTTGCCGTATATGGGAGGGGCGTTTTCCACAAGCCGCATTCGGGGAATGATGAAGGCAACAGGCGTCTGGCCCTTGCTACACAGTAACTGACAATTTACTACATCAAATCTTCCTCTGCACACCATCCCAATAGGGAGCACGAATGTTTGCCTTGAGCAATTTTCCTGTAGGGTTGCGCGGAATTTCGGCGACAAAATCTACCGAACGAGGTCGCTTATAATCGGCGATACGTTCGGTACAGAAGGCGATCAACTCCTCTGCCGTAGCATTAGCACCCTTGCGTAGCTCGACGACAGCCTTCACGGACTCGCCCCACAGTGGATCAGGCACACCAATTACGGCTACATCGGCGACAGCAGGATGCGCGGTCAGCACGGCCTCAATCTCGGCAGGATAAATGTTGACGCCGCCGGAGATAATCATGTCTATCTTGCGGTCACAGATGTAGTAGTAGCCCTCGGCATCGCGATAGGCGATATCGCCAACCGAGAAAAAGCCATCTCGCTTGCTTCTCTCAGTCGCCTCCGGCTTGTTAAAGTACTGAGCTAACGAGGCATTGCGTGCATACATCTCACCCGCCACGCCATCGGGAACCTCGTTGCCAACCGCATCAAGTAGGCGTATCTCCTGTCCTGGACCAACCTGACCACACGATCCAGGCTTGCGTAACTGGTCTTCCGGCCTAAGTATCGCCACAAAGCCCGTTTCAGTGGCACCATAGAACTCCCAGATATGCTCACCAAAACGTTCGACTGCGCGAACCTTCAGTGCGTAAGGACACGGCGCACCACCGAGAATGATTGTGCGCAAAGAACTTCCGTCATAGCGCGCAAACACGTCCTCTGGCACATCGCATAGACGCTGCAAAAGCGTGGGTGCCATAAAGGTCGTTGAAATCTTATGACGTTCAATCAGTTGTAACGCCTCGACTGGATCATACTTCGGTTGAACGACAATTGTTGCCCCCATAAGCATGTTTACGCTGACAAAAAAGTTGGGCGCACTATGATAATACGGTCCTGCGAGCAAATGCACATCCGCCTCAGATAACCCGAACGCCTGCACAATCCCAAGTACAGAATCAGGTGCCACACCAGCAGGGCGATAGGCCCCCTTCGGTTTGCCCGTTGTACCAGATGTATAGCTCATCACAGATCCAAGCCCGCCCTCAGTTTGCGGTACCTCTTCACTCGCATGAGCAACAAGCTCCTCATAGGACAAGAAGCCCTGTGGCACATCTGTACCGACGGCAATAGAGGTAACTTGCCCCGTCACCTCGGCACGCGCTTTATTCACAACGTCTGCTAAGCCAGCACCCCCAATCGCCACTTTTGCCTGACAATCGTTGATAATGTACGCAACCTCATGCTCGCGTAAACGATAATTGAGCAATACGCCGATAGCTGAAAGCTTTGACAGGCCGCCAGCAATTTCCAGTGCCTCGATAGAGTTATAGGTCATCACCGCAACACGGTCGCCAGCCTTTACTCCTAAAGTGCTCAGTGCATTGGCAACACGTCGCGCACGAGCATTCAATTGTGCATAGGTAAGCGAGCGGTCGCCACAAATAAGCGCGGTTTTGTCTGGTCGTACAAGGGCATGTGTATCAAGATAGTGAGGAGGTTTTGTTGCAGCTGTATTTGGAGCTACATTTTCAGAGGTCGTCATCGAGCGTCGTCTCCTGTCTGCAATACATCGTCGTACACTGAAACACGCTATAGTAGCAGAATTATAACACATAAAGAACGCTACTTTCTGCCTGCATGCAGGCAGAAAGTAGCGTTCTTTATGTGTTATGTGACTACACGCCCATCGAGCGCCCGATAATCTCTTTCATGATCTCGTTTGTGCCACCGTAGATGCTCTGTACACGCGCATCAAGATACCCACGGGCAATGGGGTACTCAGTCATGTACCCGTACCCGCCGAACAGTTGTACACACTGGTCCAACACTTTTTTCTGCAGGTCGGAGGCCCACCACTTTGCCATTGCCGCCGTTTCGGGTGTCAGCGTTTTGGCATTTAACTCCTCGATACAACGGTCGACAAAAACGCGCGCGATCTGAACCTCTGTCTTCATCTCGGCAAGTTTGAAGCGCGAATTCTGGAAACCGCCGATGGGTTGTCCAAATGCTGTGCGCTCTTTACAATACGCCAGTGTCATCTCTAATGCGGTCTCGCAGGCCGCAACCGCACTGATACCGATGTTCAAGCGTTCTTGAGCAAGCTGACGCATCAGATAGTAGAAGCCTTGCCCTTCTTCACCTAGAAGATTGGTAGCAGGAACCTCGACATCCTCAAAAAACAGTTCCGCCGTATCCTGTGCCTTAAAACCCATTTTTTCAAGCTTGCGTCCACGATTGAAACCATTCATGCCACGCTCCACTACCAGCAAGCTGATGCCTTTATGTCGTTTCTCTGCATCCGTTTTCGCGGCTACAATGACCACATCACTTAAGATACCATTCGTGATAAATGTCTTTTGCCCATTTAAAATATAGACATCACCCTTACGAACCGCAGTAGTTTTGATTGCCGCTAGATCACTACCCGTATTCGGCTCCGTCATAGCAATCGCTGTGATCAACTCGCCCGCGCACATTTTTGGTAGCCAGCGTCGTTTCTGCTCTTCGGTACCATATGCAATCAAATAGGGCAGGACGATATCGTTATGCAGACCCATGCCAGCACCCGCACTCGCTGCGCTCACACGGGCAGTTTCTTCCGCGATAATCGCGCTATAGCTGAAATCGTCGATGCCAGAGCCACCGTACTCTTCTGGCGCCGCAAAACCCAGAAAGCCTTGCTGCCCCGCCTTTAGCCACAACTCACGTGAGACAATACCATCTCTCTCCCACTGCTCGTTATACGGCACAATTTCCTTTTCTACAAAATGTCGAAATGCATCGCGGAACAGCACGTGTTCCTCACTAAATAGCGTCCTTTTCACAATTGTTTCCCCCAGTAGCACTACGTTCTACAGTAATTCGATACTCTCTCATCTATGATTGTATCGTGTTTTTCCAACAATTTTCCAACTTTATTAAGTTTTCATGAAAAAATGGTACTTCTTGTGCTATGTGCTTCTGATAGTTTTCTCGTTCGGTTGAGGTCCTGTGAAATATGATATAGTCAGAAAGAAATGCACGAAACACTTATAGGTAAAGACTACTGCATTCTACAAGAGGAGGCTCCATAATGACTACCGACTACGAACATATCAATGTTACAAACAATACAAAAGATCAACAGTATGAAGTCAACATAGATGACTTACTCGCAATACTAGAGTACAAGCGCAAAGGAAATCATATCACCTACATTCATACAGGCGTTCCACCTGCTTTGGAGGGGCACGGTATCGCAAGCAAGTTAGCACATACTGCACTTGAGGATGCCCGCAAAGAACACCTTACGGTCTCGCCACAATGCCCATTTGTCGCATCATACATTCGAGAGCATACAGAATATCTACCACTACTGAGCGAAGCCGAGCAAAAACGTGTCATGCAAAAGTAGGAGCACACAAGGAGCGTGGCATGACGAATATTCAAACTCTCTTTAGCTTACAGGGCTTGACCGCCGTCATCACGGGCGGCAGTGGTGCATTAGGAAGTGCTATGGCGCAGGGCCTTGCTAGTGCTGGTGCGCGTGTTGCCATTATTAGTCTACGTGCCGAAACTGGCACAAGAGTTGTTGATGCTATTCGTTCTAAAGGTGGACAAGCTATCAGCATCGCGAGTAGTGTCAACGATGATGACACTCTGGAACGCGCCGTAGAACAGGTTACACAAACGTTTGGTCCAACAGATATTCTCGTTAACGCTGCTGGCGGCAACAATCCACTCGCGACAACCAATGATACACGTTCGTTTTTTGATCTAAGCACCGAAGCAATCAACTCCGTATTTAGCTTAAACACGATGGGTACAATACAAAGTTGTCGCGCCTTTGGCAAGAGCATGGCGGAGCGCAAGCAGGGCAATATCATCAATATCACCTCTATGAATGCCCTACGCCCGCTTACACGCATTCCTGCTTACAGCGCGGCAAAGGCCGCAGTTGCGAATTTTACACAGTGGCTGGCCATCTATATGGCACAAGAATATAGTCCAAACATTCGCGTCAATTCTATTGCCCCAGGCTTCTTTTTAACTGAACAAAACCGTTTCTTGTTGACCGACCCTCAGAGCGGCGAACTTACCGAACGCGGACAAACTATTATCAACCACACGCCAATGGCACGACTTGGTACGCCCGACGATCTCGTTGGCACCCTGCTCTGGCTTGCCAGTCCCGCATCCACATTCGTTACGGGCATCGTTGTACCCGTTGATGGCGGCTTTTCATCCTTTAGCGGCGTGTAATTTCTACTCGTCTTGATACATCGCCATGAAAGAAGATATATATGTATGGCACAGGCTCAACGACGGAGACGCTTACAGACAATGACGTGCAGCATTATATAGCGCAAGCACTCGACTCACTCCCATTAGACGAAAAGCACGTACTGGTCATCATCCCCGATGGTACACGGACCGCTCCAATTCCGCTTTTCTTTCGCCTGTTATATCAACACATCGGAAAGCATGTCGCACGTCTTGACTATCTCATTGCACTCGGCACACATCCACCAATGGAGGAGACCGCGATAGAGCACCTCGTAGGCACCTCCACGCAAGAACGAGCGGAACACTATCCCAATGTCTCCATTATTAATCACCACTGGTCACAGCCAGAGATGCTCACAACTATTGGCACGATTTCACAGCAGGAGGCCGGGCGAATTACTGGCGGACTGCTGATGGAGGATGTACCAGTAACGCTCAACCGTCTTATTTTCGACTACGACCAACTCATTATCTGCGGTCCCGTTTTTCCTCACGAAGTCGTGGGTTTCTCCGGCGGTGCTAAATATCTCTTTCCAGGTATTGCGGGACCGGACATCATCAACTTCACGCACTGGCTCGGTGCTCTCGTGACAAGTATGCACACAATTGGCGTCAAGGATACGCCTGTGCGCCGCATCATTCATCGCGCCGCCGAATTTGTTGACCGTCCCTTGATGTGTATGGCCCTCGTCTTGAAAGGCGAGGAGTTACACGGCCTCTACATCGGCTCATATCTTGAAGCATGGAGCGCAGCCGCTGATCTCTCGGCACAACTCAACATCATTCCCGTAGACACTCCTTATCAACGCGTACTTTCCATTCCATCAGCTATCTACGATGATCTGTGGACGGCGGCGAAGGCCATGTACAAGACGGAGCCAGCAATTGCTGATGGCGGCGAAGTTATTATCTACGCTCCACACATTACCGAGATATCCTACACACACGGCAAGCTTATCGACGAAGTAGGCTACCATGTGCGCGACTACTTCACAAAGCAATGGGACCGCTTCAAGAATGTTCCTGGTAGCATTCTTGCTCACAGCACACATGTAAAAGGCACAGGTACGTTTGAGCACAGTATCGAGAGGCCACGTATCTCCGTCACATTAGCTACAGGCATTCCAGAGGAACGCTGCAAACACGTCAATCTTGGCTACCTCGATTATAAGAACATTAATATAGATGAGTGGAGAAACCGTGAACAAGAAGGTGTCTTGCTCGTACCTCATGCTGGCGAGATGCTCTATCGGGCCGCATCGCTCTCTGCTACAACATCAACCAGAACATCTTGATAACTTATAGGGAAACGGTTCTTAATTATGCAAGAAAACGAAAAACAACCTCTACAACGCTTGCTGACAGAAGGCGCCATTGGACAACTGTACCGCCGCGAAGGACGCATGGCACAGTTGGGTAGCGAAAACGGTGTGCTCAAGCTCGATTGGGTCGATGGCGTCGCGCGTCTGCTTGCTCATCCCGAATGGCTAGAAAGCGTAGAGGAGGAGGCGCGAGCATTGTGGGATCAGGGAATACGTCATGTTATCTGGGCCGGTATGGGCGGCTCCATCATGACGGTGCGCGTACTGGTCGAGATGGGCTTCGGCGGAGGACAGCAATTCATGACGCTTCACCCATTGGATAGCACCGATCCAGCAGCACTGAACACGATTATCCGCTCGTTGGCACACAGCAAAAATCTACCATTACCAACATCTTCACCAGACATAGCATATCTGCAGACACTGCTCCATGATGTGTTGATGATCGGCGTCTCGATGGGCATGACTTCAGAGGAGCCAATCACGCATCTTGCTTGGTTTACTGAACTATTGCAACACGCACAATTACAGCCCTCACAGCACTTGCTCATTATGACGCTACCGGATTCCTATCTCGACAGGTTCGCGCAACAACATTCCGTCCTGACGCGCCCCCTGCAACTCGATGGAGGCACAGGTACGGGCGGTCGTATGAGCGCACCAACCACACGCGTCTTTCTGCTCCCCGTCGCTCTTTATCTCACCCGTCTTGCCTCTCCAACAGCATCATTACGTTCCGTTCTACAACAAGCATGGCAGCATCATACACATGTAACAACGCAACCCTCCGCATCACCATTTGTGCAGTTAGCCGCCGCATTAAGTGAGGCTAGCAAGGATGATGCGTGTCGCTTGTTATTGGACATGCCAGAACAGTGGCGACCGCTTATACAGTGGATCGAGCAACTGATGGAAGAGAGCCTCGGCAAAGGCAAAAAAGGCGTCGTCGTCTTTCCTGAACAGGCGCTGAATCTCCAGGCACCACACTATAGCGCAGACGCGATGCTCGCAGTACAAACCATCACTGATCAGCCCGACATCTCACCCGATACGGCTTCTTTCTATCTCCACCAGCCGTATCTTGCTAATCAAGAACCACAGGAACAACTTGCTGCACTTGCCGCAAGCTTTTTGGGTTGGCAACTTACAATGGCATTGTACGGCTATCTCCACGATATTCCGTTTGCTGGTCAACCAGCAGTAGAAAACTACAAAGCGCGCGCACGACTACTGCGCAATCAAGCCGACCCCGTAGAGGTGCTACCGGACAAACAAGCAGTGTCAATACAGCGTTCGTTAACACTCTTTACCCCAAATAATGTTTCAATGCAGCACACGCCAGCCGCCCTTTTCGCGTCGGCACTTTCACAGCACGTCGAACCTTTAGCCTACCTTGATTGCACATTTAACGGTCTTGCCTCTCCACCCATACAATCCTTGCTTACTAAGCACGCCTCGTCGCTCGGCAATGCACAACTGGGCATTCCAATCAAGTTACGACAGGCACCTGCCGCCTATCACTCAACCGAACAAAGTGAGATGGATGGTCCACCCTTCTTCGTAAGCATACGCATACTCGTACGCACACATGAAACAAGCCTACTTGGGACCTATAGCGATACCTTTTTGCGCGCTCAAGCCGTTGGTACATGGCAAGCAATGATAGAACAGGGTCGGCCCTGCTACCTCTTACTGGTTGATGACAGCGAGCAGGAGGTCGCTGATTTGCTGACGGCATTTTTTGAGGACGTGGAGGCATACATTCAAGGAGACAACAACAAATGAGCGGGAAACTACGCTTTGGCATCATTGGCTGCGGTATCATCGGCCCCACACATGCCGAAGCAATCGCTAGCCTACCGGACGCACAATTAGTGGCCGTTGCTGACCCCATTGCGAATAGAGCGCAAAAGCTCGCCGATAAGTACAATGTCACTGCTTATGCAGATATTTCGACAATGCTGGACAGCGAACAGCTTGACGTTGTAACAGTTTGTACGCCTAGTGGCGAGCATGGCAGGCAGGCATGTCAGGTAATGCGCTCCGGACGCCATGTGATCGTCGAGAAACCAATGGAAATTACGCGACTCGCGATTGACGAGATGCTGCGTACGCAACAGGAGAGCGGCGTCAAGCTCTCCGTTATCAGTCAGCATCGCTTCGATACCGCCACTCAGCAGGTACACCAGCTTGTACAGGAGCAGGCATTTGGGCGTCTCGTCCTCGGTAATGCGCTTATCCCGTGGTGGCGTTCGCAAAAATACTATGATAGTGGCGCGTGGCGTGGCACATGGCAATTCGATGGCGGCGGCGTCTTGATGAACCAATCCATTCACTCGATTGACCTGCTACAATGGTTCATGGGGCCAGTTAAAAGCCTCTATGCCTACACCGACACGCTCGCACATCGCATGGAAACAGAGGATGTGGGCGTCGCGGTTCTGCGTTTCACCAATGGAGCCGTTGGCACGATTGCAGCAACAACAGGAGCCTATCCAGGTGTCACAACTCGTATCGAGCTATTTGGCGATAAGGGATCGGCCATTATCGAAAACGATGCACTGAGCTACCTGCACCTCGCGCGTGACGAACAGGAGCAGACCGGAGACTATGGCTCGAACCCGAAAACCGCACAAAAAACTCTCGTCGATACATCTGCCGCGCAAAACCCAGCCGCACTATCTGTATATAGTCACGCATTGCAGATTGCGGATATGATTCGTGCCATTCGAGAAAACGGCACTCCACTCGTCGATGGAAACGAAGCGCGTCGCTCTGTCGACATTATCCTGAGTATCTACGAGTCAGCGCGTACACACAAGGAGATAATACTATCATGATTCGCCTGTCAGCCTTCGCGGACGAAATCTCTCCCGACCTGGACGAACAGGTCGCCGTCCTACAGAGCGAGAACATTGCATACCTTGACCTGAGAAGCGTGGAGAGTACCAATGTCCTTGACCTGACCGACCAGCAGGTCTTGACGATCAAAAACACGCTGCACAAACACAACATCGGGGTTGCCTGTATTGCCTCGCCGCTCGGCAAAGTCTCAATCGCCAGTCCATTCGAGCAAACGCTTGCAAGACTTGATCGCGCCATCGAGCTTGCCAACGTCTTTCAAACAACATTCATTCGCATCTTTTCATTTTATCCGCCCGTGCTTACAGCAGAAGACGCTGAAAGCGACGAGTTTGTGGACCCAACTGAATGGCGCGATGAGGTCCTCAAACGCCTGCGCGCCATGACCGAACAAGCTCGTGCGGCGGACATTACCTTGCTCCATGAAAATGAGAAGGACATTTACGGCGACACCATTGCCCGTTGCGTCGATCTACTCAAGAACATACACGAGCCACATTTTCGAGCCGCGTTCGATCCGGCGAACTTCATTCAATGTTCCCAAATTCCGTTTCCCGACGCCTATGAAGCCTTGCGTACAGAGATACGCTACGTTCATGTGAAGGACGCCCTCGCCGATGGAGTCGTTGTCACGGCTGGCGAAGGCGAGGCCCACTGGCGCGAAATTCTGCAACACCTGCGCAAGAACGGCTACGATGGCTTCCTCTCACTAGAACCCCATCTCGCCCTCTCTGGACAATTCCAGGGCTTTAGCGGCCCCGAACGCTTCCACCATGCCTCGCAAACATTTCAAAAGCTCTTACAAAACATGGGCTGGGAGTACGAATAGGGGTTGTCAATCGTCGTGTTATCTCAACCAGGGCACCCGCAAGGGGAATACCCCTCCCATATCCCAAGCCGCTTCTGAAGGATGTGCGTCGTATGGGAGGGGCATTCCCCTTGCGGGTGCCCTGGTCTTGACCATAAGACCATAAATAGTTCCTACAAACTTCATTCAATCGTCAAAAATCGCAACTGCTCTCGGTACTGCGGCGCAC
The DNA here is from genome assembly GCA_964247355.1 of uncultured Ktedonobacteraceae bacterium. Lineage (GTDB taxonomy): Bacteria > Chloroflexota > Ktedonobacteria > Ktedonobacterales > Ktedonobacteraceae > JBBQVS01. Next base: position 12,469 of record CAXTUE010000037.1, read on the forward strand.
GTTCTATCGCAGCACCACACGCGACCATTGCTTCGTCATAGCGCAACAGTTTCCAGAGTAATGTACCCTTCGCCCAATAACTTTGCGGCTCATTAGCATCGTGTACAATTGCCTTGTCATACGCCGCAAGCGCATCGTCATATCGCTGCATCTCGCAGTACACACGCCCAATTGCGTTATAGACCGCTACCACGTCTTCTGTATGCACCAGTGCTTGCTGGTACACGGCAATTGCCTCATCGAATCGTTTCAGAAAGGCAAACGCGTCACCCTTACGCAAAAGTATACGGCCATTTGTTGGCTGAAATGTGAGTATTCGTTCGTAAGCAACAAGAGCTTCTTCATACCGGCTTAGAAACATTAGAGCAGCAGCTTTATTCTCAAAATAAATAGGCTGGTTTGCGTCCAGAGAAGTCGCTCGCTCATAAGCCGCTAACGCTCTTTGATAAAACTGGAGTTTATAGAGCGAGTTGCCCTGATTGTTATACGCATTGGCGTCGCTCGCATCTAGCTGAATGCATCGTTCGTATGACACAATGGCCTCTTTATGCCGTTCAAGCGTGGCCAGCACAACTGCTTTGTTATAATGAAACGTCGCTTCACTTGGAGCAAGCAGTAGAGCTTTGTCATAGTATGTCAATGCCTGCTGGTTGCGACCCGAACGATAGAACGCCGTTGCCTTACAGTTCAGCGCGTATACATTTTCAGAATCGAGCACTAATACCTGCTCGAATGCCGCTATTGCGTCTTTGTATTGTTCGAGTGTCAGGTGAAGATTGCCCTTGCTTATAAAGGGACGAGTGTCTGAAGAGTTGAGTTCACCCGCTTGCTCATACGCCTCAAGCGCGAAGTCAAAAAGTTCGAGTTCGCACAACACATCGCCACGCTCACACCATGCAAGGCTAGAGGTAGCGTCAAACTCTTCCTCTTCACTCTCGATAGCCTCATAAGGAATGTTCGGCTCTGTCAGCTCTTCAGTGATAAAGTTCGATGTAGTAGCATGTACTTCTTCATGCTCTTCTGTGTTCGCATCAACAGAAGCAGCATTGCGCCACCCTTTTGTACTCATAGTCTCTCCCAGGTCTAGCAGGTGGTGATTGCGTTGGCTCGTGCAAAAATACAGTTATGTTATATACAATACAATCTATAAGGCAAAGAAGCAAGCTACTAGCAAATAAATATCTCCTATGTACACATTGATATACTAAAATTCGTCCTACTACTAGAGAAATACGTATTCTGTTATAGAATGGAGCGACAGCATGTTTCAAAATCCTGGCGTACCACCAGTGCAACGCCCTACAGTGCGTGGAGGAAGCAGTTGGTTCCACACATTATGGGTTGGCTTACTACTGTTTGTTATTGCAACCGTTATCTTTTTCGTGACGAGAAACGCTAATCTGTTTCCAACTGTCCTACTTATCGGCAACTTTCTTGTCCCCATCGTCTTTGTTGCTTTCCTCTACGATCACCAGCACCTTAGTGTGCTAACGCCAGAAACTATAGGCCGTAGCTTTGGCGTAGGAGGCATTCTAGGCGTACTCGGTGCCTCTGTACTTGAAGCGTTCTTGCTCCCAGCTCCTTCCAGCACGAATGGTGGACTTTCTCTAGGAAGTGCAATGGGCGTTGGCCTGATTGAGGAGGGATGTAAGATACTCGCCGTTATGTTCATCGCACGTCGCTTACGCCATACTGCTGCAATTGACGGCTTGCTGCTAGGGGCCGCCGTCGGTATGGGCTTTGCGGCCCTGGAAAGCACAGGTTACGCATTTACAGCCTTTATTGCTAGCAACGGTCATGTTACAGCGTCTATCTTCTCAACAATATTCAGAGGTCTGCTTGCACCGTTTGGTCATGGTGTGTGGACAGCTATCCTTGGAGCAGTTTTATTCCAACAAAGCAAATCTAACAACCGCTTCCGTATCACTGGTCTGGTCCTCTTGACATACCTCTTTGTCTCCATCCTGCACGGACTTTGGGACGGTTTGCCGCTCGTACTCTTCCTCACCATCAGTGCAGGACAAGGCATCAATATTCCAATCGCGACCATTCTGATCAGCATCATTGGTGTTGTTGTACTTATAATCATGTACCGCCGAGCACTACGCCAACGCTTATCGCAACCAGTCTACACGCAACAGCCATATGCACAACAACAGCCACTCTCGCAACCACCATACTCACAACAGCCATATGTGCAGCAACCGTACTCACAGCGACCACCATACTCACAACCACCAACGGTATAGCAGATATGTTTCTACACCAGTAATAGAAAACGCAGACAGCTTTCGAGAATGCCGTCTGCGTTTTCTGTTTCTAATACAGAAAAACTATCCTATTCATGCCCAATCGAGCGCAACTTCTTACGCTGACTTGTACGTCGCTTCGTCTCTAGCCGACGTACTCGACTGGCTGCTGTTGGACGGGTCGGTCTGCGCGGCGTCTCGACTCGTTGCATCTCTTCGAGCCGTTCCGCAAGACGCTCAAAGGCCGCCTCACGATTAGCATGTTGCGAACGCCTCTCCACCGCCGTTACGGTCAGACCACTTGGTCGGTGATGCAAACGCACGCCTGTTTCTACCTTGTTGCGATGCTGTCCCCCTGGTCCACCAGCAATAAAAAATTCTACGTCACTGTCCCGCTCCAGTGCTTCGCGGTCAGTCGGATATAACTCAGCCACAATACTTCCTTTTAACACATCAATACGTCTCTTCTCATTACTATACACGATATATGCACCAGAGAAATAGACAGTATCGTTCCCTGTAGGGACCGCAATAAAAAACTCACGAGGTTGGAGATAAAACCACCAAAA
>CAXTUE010000038.1:0-9622 GCA_964247355.1 uncultured Ktedonobacteraceae bacterium
ATTTTTGTTCGGTCAGCACTCTATTAGTTGCTTTGCCAGCGATAGATATCTTGCTTGTACATAATCTCGAAACCGACCTGCTGGTATTGTGCTAACACCTGTGGGTCGTCTCCCCACGACTCCATTTCGATATCAACACGTGCTTGTTTGCGAACCCGATTGGCAACATGTAGCAATAAAGGAAGATAGAGATTTTTTGAGCGATGTTCTGGCACAACGCCCGGAGCATCCAAATAGCCAGTGGGTGCTCCTCTTCGCTTGCTCAACAATTCGTTTATCTCGCCCCGGCATGTTCCCACAACTTCTCCGTTTTGCGTGAAGAGTAGAAAATTGTCCTCTGGATTGGTTTGCGCCTCCAGAATAGTGTTCATTTCCTCCAGTGTTACATGCTGCCAGTGTCCCCATAAGCCTTGAAACGCGCAGTTGTACATATCCAACAATAAAGAGAAATCATTTGTAGGATTATATTGACGAAGCGAGTAACCAGATGGTAAAGCGCACTGTGGTAACTCTACGGTACTGACAAGTCGCATAGCTGTATAGGCACCTATAGGAGAGAATGCACGTTTCAGCAAAAAGTTTTTACGTCCTGATTTTGAGCATCAGCACTTACAAGGATATCTTGCGGAGAATGTGTTTGCGCCCGTTGTAATATTCTTTGCAATAGCTCGCTACCGATACCCTGTTTGCGCCATTCTGGATGGACCGCAACATAGACATCAGCATAGTTGTTGTGTGGAACCTTCCATACAGTGCCAAAGCCAATCATCTGCTTCTTATCACTTGACGAGGTTACAACCCAACGGTCTTGAGATGGATCGTGTCCGGGTAGTGTTAGTTGTGCATTGAGTGTTTCTTCACTTGTGTCCTCACCAGCGTGATCCAACCGCTCTATCTCAGTCAATAATTGGACAAGAGGTTGCAGGTCGCTGTTTACATTGAAGTGACGATAGTGGATGGAGCTTTTTGAAGTGTTTGCAGACATATTTTCTCCTGATCACAAAAAGGGATGTACTCTATAACAAGTACTACGTACATCGACGCACTGGTAAGCACATGTTATACTACGGTGTGGCTGATCTATATCGCGCACTATTCTCATAAATGCATGGTAATTAGAATGCGACAAAGCGAAACATGAATACTAAAACCAATAGCATTGCACAAGAAACCGCGTCAGAGTCGCAACAGAGGCAAGAGCAACAGTCTACGGCATCGCGCCCAGCATTTTTTTTCATTGAGGGTGGCGTGCTCATACTGCTTGCAATAACTGCTTTTGTGCCGCGTCTACTGCTTGCGATGCAGCTTGATATGGTCACGGATGAGGTTGTGTATATTTCTGGGGGCAAAACATATTTTCCGCTTTTGACGCATCTGCAGATTGGCTCAAGTCAATGGCTCTATAACTACGAACATCCGCCCTTTGTCAAACTGCTGATTGGATTTGTGCTTACACTTAATACAGATGTTGGACACCCGCTCTCGGAATTGCTCACAGCACGATTACCGAGTGTGCTTATGGGGACAGTTCTTGTCGTTGGAGTCTACTGGTTCGCGCGCGCTCCCTTCGGACGGATTGTAGCGGTAGTGGCCGCTTTATGCTTGGCAGTCAGTCCATGGTTAGTGTATTTCAGTGCATTGGCCTATCTCGATATGACTATGACGGCATTTATCACGCTTGCCTACCTGCTCACATGGCATGCTATTCGTCGCCCGTGGCTCTATCCAGTTATTGCGCTCCTGATCGGACTTGGAGCGGCCAGTAAATATACGGCGGTACTTGTCATTCCCAGCGTTATCATCTTTACAGCATACTATTTTTTCGTGTTGCGATTTCGTTTGCCCAAAGCACAACGTCCCCGAATGCCGTGGTTGTGGTGGTGCGTCACGGTTGTGCTGGCTCCTACCGTATTTCTTACCGCTGATCCCGCCATCTGGCCTCACCCACTGAGTTTACTTATACATAGCTTTAATTATGAATGGGATCATTCTCACAATGGACACCTTACATTTCTTGCCGGGAAAGATTATTTACATGTGCCGCACTGGGCCATTCTCTATATTATCACAGCGAAGATGAGCGCGTTCGTTACGATACCTGCGGCATTTTTTGCGGTTATGGGCTTTGTACAACTCGTACGTTTTCATATGGGAAAGATAGCTACGGAAGAGGCAACGAATATAGCGTTTTTATGGATATGGCTTGTGTCTCTGCTTGCAATGTTTAGTCTGCTCAATATTGTCGTTGGTACACACTATCACATTCCCTTAGCAGCCCCTGTCGCGCTTTCAGGCGCGGTCGGGCTTGCGAGCATTCTACGCTATCGTCGAGGATCATTTCCCGCACTCTTCTCAAACTATAAGAACGTATCTCCTGCATCTGCTTCATATCGTTCTCGTGTTGTTCGCGCATACCCGCTCATAGCCACAGCCTTACTCGTTGCCGCCCTCTTTGTGCCTCATCTTGTTGGACTCACGACAGTGTATGGAGCAGAAGGGTATACAAGTGAGTTCTTTCCTAATGAAAATCGGGTCTTACAGGTGGCCTATCCTGGGTATCGTGAGGCAATTGAGTGGATAGCAACACAAACATCTGGTCAAGAACAGGTGGGATTGGGAGCCGTGTTGGGAACACTCAGCAATGGACGCGATGGCGTTTCGTGGTATAGTTATAACAGTGACCTTCCGACGAGATTGAAGTTGAGCGAGACACACGCTAACGATAGCTATGGGCAGTACGACTATATCGTGTGGCCAATGCACTTGGTACAACGTGGCTTTCCGCTTCCTAAATCGTGGCACATCATTCACGTTGTACGTGGAGGAGCTACCATTTATTGCTATGTCCTTGCACGTTCTACATCATAAAGGGAGGGCATGATATTATAATTCATTTTATTCTACTAATAAAGGCTATATGAAGCGCACTCTTTTCTGGGATATTCTTGCACTCTTTCTTGTAACGCGGCTTGCCCTGATGACGGTTACATACTTTGGCTATATTCTGCTCACGGCACCAAAATACTCAAACGCTCCCGTTGATACGGTGACATTTTTTAGCCTGTGGAATCATTGGGATGCAACACGCTATCTTGCCATTGCCCAGCATGGCTACACAACGATGAATGATTTTGCCTTTTTCCCGTTGTTTCCTCTGCTCGTTGCTCTTTTTTCCTATCCGTTAGGGAGTTGGAGCTATCTACTTGTTGGAACATTAGTCAGCAATGGCGCATTACTGGCGGCACTTTTTGTACTGTATCAACTTGTGCTTGAGCCTTTTGGAGAGCGAGTGGGAAGACGTACACTGCTCTATCTTTGTATCTTTCCTACCGCTCTTTTCTTTTTCGCGGCATATAACGAGTCGCTTTTCCTATTGCTCACAGCCAGCACATTTCTGGCTTTGCGTAGTCAGAAGTGGTGGCTGGCAGGAATACTCGGCTTGTTAGCGGCACTGACACGTTCAAGCGGTATCTTTCTGGTTGTACCATATCTCTATGAGTTGTGGCTAGTACGAGAAAACATTCTTTCAAGCGTAAAAAATAGTGCGTCTGGTATTGCGCCTGTGCTATTTATTCCACTGGGAACAGCCGCTTATGCGTGGTATTGTTGGTATGCTACAGGAAATCCGCTCGCCTTTGCCTCGGTCCAAATTCACTGGGCGCGCCAATTCTCCTGGCCCTGGCAAGGCATCTGGCAAGCGTTGTTTGAAGTCTTCTGGAATCAGCCATTTGGCTCCTTTTTTGAGGTTCATACGCTGCTCGACCTCAGCGCGACACTGAGTTTTCTTGTCTTGACAATTCTAGGATGGCGTATATTGCGTAGAAGTTACGTTCTGTGGACAATTGCGCTCCTTTTCTTTACCAGTTTATCGCCATCACTGGGGCAGCATGGTGCGCTCATCTCCAATCAACGCTTTGTGCTTGAACTCTTTCCCTGCTTTATCACGCTTGCGATACTGGGAGTAAAGCATCCTCGTCTCCATCAAGCAATATTGATAGCGTTCCCGCCACTACTGGCGATACTCAGTCTTATCTTTGTGATGAATTTTTGGATTGTATAAACATACATGAAAAAATATTCTATGCCTCTTCGTCTTCTACTCTGTATGTGCGCATTTATGCTTTGTATTCTCGTAACCGTCGCTCCGCTTAACCGTCTGGCAGGCACAACAGAATTCTTCTCGCTGCCCGTAAGCATGTTCCTGACTGTAATTGGTACAAAGCTACCAACCGACCTGCATCTTACAAGTAATGTTCACGCATCACAAATAAACACTGATGTTATTGAGTTTCTTGCTGTAATGATGCTTGTCTATCTTTTTTATTTCCTCAGTGCTTACGGAGTACACAGGTATAGCAAGGCGCAAGAGGTCTCCAAGTTCAGAGACAATACTGTCCGGTCTACGCGTTTTCTCATACGATGTATCTGGATGATAGCTCTACTTGCAAGTGTTGTGTATGTGCTCGCACCATCTACGCTTTCCCATGACTATGCCGTTTATGCTGGTTACGGACGCATTATTGTTCTCTACCACGCCAATCCTTACTACACACCGCTCTCAGCATTTCCCGCCGATTTCTTTTTTCGCTTAGACGATTGGCGCGATGCGGTGGCAGCTTACGGTCCACTCTGGCTACTTGTTTGCGCTATTTCCGCGCTGGTTGCAGGAAACTCTGTATTGCACTCTATTTTCTTCTACCGTATTCTCAACCTACTGGCTCACTTGCTTAATATCTGGCTTGTGACAACCATTCTGCGCGAGACAAAACACTCGCCGCGCCTCATTGTGCTGGGAACATTGCTTTATGCATGGAATCCGCTTGTGCTGCTAGAAAGCGGTCTAGGTGGACATAACGACATTGTAATGGTGGCGTGTATTTTAGTAGGTGTATTGCTAAGCATTCGCGCGGAGCAGCATGAATTCAAACAAGCGCGTTATTATCTACCGCCCGCTCTCGTATTCACGTCTGCGGCCCTCATCAAATTCACGGCGGCACCGCTTCTGCTATTCTATCTCGTTTTAATAGCACGGCGGATTTTTGTGTGCGAGCAAGTGCCAGAACAGCAGACACAAACTTCTCGTAAGTATAAGTGGAATGCTACGCTACGAGCGGTTTCTATTACTGCACTGATAAGTGCTTTTTTAGCACTTGTGCTCTATATTCCATTATGGCTTGGACACTCATTGCATGATATTGGAACAAGTCTAAGCTCGCCTCCCTCCTCACGCTTAGCATTCGGTTCAATTTTGCTTGCGTTGCGAAGAATATCACCAGCAGAGCAAAACGGTTTACTTGCCTTGCTTAGCCTTCATAGTACGTGGAACGCAATCAATGCACTCGTAGTAGGAGTTTTTCTGTGTTTGGGTGCGACATGGCTCTACCGCACACCAACAACGCTCACAATGGTGCAAGCAACACTTGCATTGCTCGGCGCATTGCTGATTGTTACGCCGTGGTTTTTCCCGTGGTATGTGCTGTGGCTCGTCGGCCTTGCTGCATTATGTGTAGCAACATCTGGTAATCTAGTAAAGCGCGCTCTAGTGGGAAGTACACTAATCTTCTCGGCGTCGGCACTATTCATTTATTTGTTCCGGGGCTATCCCCCGATTGGCGATTGGGGTGGACTTACCAGCCTTACAACGATTGGTCCACCACTGATCGCCCTACTATACCTCTTGTTTGCTCGGAAAATCGCACGGCGCACACCCTCACCTCTATCGATGCCTGTTGAGAATTCGGCTAATCAGCCTGCGCCATAGATGCAAGTGCTTCCCGCTTCGCTTGCTCAGGAACATCTTCTACGGCAGCCGCAGCATTTTTGTGCTGAACTGTGTAGTGATAGAGCATCACGACCAGAACGATGACGATACAAATGTTTCGTGTAAAGATGACGGGGTTAAAAGTCGGGAGAGTGGGAACCTTGAGAAAATTAGTCGTCTGCGTATAAATATATGGATATATCCATGTTGTGAGCAGGCCAACAACCGTCCAGCTTGCCAGCCAGCATTTATTCCATTCTCCCACATAAGCAACAAAAGGAATTATCCAGAGTAAGTACTGAGGACTAAAAACTTTTCCGGTACAAATTACGACCAATAGAGTCAACACAAGCGATAGAGCAAGCGAAATCTTGCCACGCCACTGCAACCAGCATACATATGCTAATCCCAGTATTAGCAGGATCGTCATGATAGGCGAGACGGTACTTGACAACGGACTCAGCATATTGAGCGAACCGTATGTGGCGTTATAGTGCAAAGGAAAGCCGAAGAAACTAGCAAGCCATAGAATAGATGCGGCGGTTGACTCTACTTGTACCGGTCGGTCGCCAAAGTATCCTAGTGGACCAAGTGTGCCTTCGATGCTTAGAAGCAAAGAGACGACGGTGATAGCACTACAGACAAGCACAAATACATCCAGGCCCTTCCACCACTCGTGCGAAAACCGAAAGCTTGATCTATATTGCGCGATAAAAAACGCAGGCACAAAGACAATTGGATAGAACTTAAACATAGTTGCTATAGCCAATAACGCATATGCCCAACGCCATCGTCTACGTTCTGCCAGTAGCAATGCAGCTAGCGTGAAACCTGCAGGGATAATATCAAAGCGAGCTGTCGCGGTAGCCCAGCATGCAATTACAATATAGAGAGCAAAAGCAATCGCGGCTTTCTGCGACCTCCATACTCTCAGCAGAGTATACACTCCCCCTGCGAGTAAGGCCATTGCTACAGCGAAGGCTACTTGATACCAATGGGCAGAGGTTACAAGTCCAAAACTGAAAGGAATAAGGGTTAGCAGAGGATACTCATGTGGAAGAGCATGTAGTGGCTGCGACGAATTTTGTGCTGTAATAAAAGAAATAAGCCACAGTGGAAAATGATGGCTTGTCATCATTTGGATTAAGGCGGTATTTGTAATGAAGGTTATACCTGCGGGCGATTGTGTGATAAAACGACATTGTATTTCTGGCCCCGGCAGCATCTTAAGTGCTGGTATTCCATACCAGAACGCAGTTGCATAACACTGGTACTTAGCAGGGTCCGTATACCAGGCGAAAATTTGCCATGAGGAACCATAGTATAAGAGGAAACCCATCACAAGGACAATTAGTATGTCCCAAAACACACGTTTCTTCAGCGTATTTACCATAATCTATCACAAATATCTAACTACAGTACGTTGTACTACAGGATGTTTTTTCATCGTTGCTCTTAAAAAGAGGACAAGACCTCATGTTGAGACATACTTTCATACGAGCGATACATATAAATGGTCACAATACGGCTCCATAGCAATAAATTGTAGCTACTATGGCTATTTTTTTAGATGTTTCTACTTCCCGGTTTCAACCTGCTTCGTCGATTATGACACGCTTTTGGGATGCTGTACGTATATCTACTAATCAGCTCAATTATTACTTCCAAAGAAAATACAGAAAGATACGCTTCTATGTTTGGTTTTACATCTTCGTCGCTTACGCACCTTTTGACAAGTTATGGCTATATAGCAGTACTGGTTTTCGTAGCAATCGAGAGTACAGGTATTCCGTTTCCAGGCGAAACAATGCTAATCATTGCCGCGATTTATGCTGGCACAACACATCATCTCTCCATTCCAATCGTCATCGCCTCGGCTGCTCTAGGGGCGATTTTAGGCGACAATCTTGGCTTCTGGGTAGGGCGTGAAGGCGGCTATCGACTTTTACGTCGCTATGGCCGTTATATCCACCTGGATGAGCGCAAACTAAAGCTAGGACAATATCTTTTTCAAAAGCATGGCAACAAGGTTGTCTTCTTTGGACGTTTTGTAGCTGTGTTGAGAGCATGGGCCGCTTTCCTGGCAGGCACCAATCGTATGCACTGGACCAGTTTCCTCCTTTACAACGCGCTTGGTGGCATCGTGTGGGCAACAATATTTGGTCTAGGAGGCTATTTTCTCGGTGATAGAGTCCAACAGTTATCAGGACCGGTGGGTATTGTTGCGCTTGTAGCGGCGGCAATTCTGCTTGTTGTGTTTTTTATCTTCCTGCGTCGCAACGAGAAGCGTTTGGAGGATGAGGCGGAACGAGCACTTCCAGGACCGTTAGATGCGTATCAGGAAAGTGAACAAGACAAGCATCCTGTGAAGCACTAGAAGAATAAGAAAGTATGTTACAATAACACGAGGCTGTCTGAGAGAAGAAAGGATGTACGCTATGTATACGCTGCTACAAACACCAGAAAGACCCGATCCATTGCCACAAACAGAGCCAGATGTGGCACAACCACTACCAGTGCCACCGGAAACAGAGCCAACTCCCGAATCTTTACCTGACTCTTCCCCATCTCTTACACCGGAGGAGGTTCCTGAACCGAATCCAGACGTGCTACCACAGATGGAGCCAGATGTGATGCAGCCTCTTCCTGGCACATCTCCACAGATCGCGCAACAAGTGCCAGAGTAGATAGTTACATTGGGTGTTTTTCGTCTAGGATAGTTTTTGCTTGTGGCGTTTTTGACCACATGCTCCAATAACGTAGTTCAAAGGCGACGAACGTCACCATGATTACAACAAGTACACCCAGTAGCACTAATGGTGGCAAGCTTGCGCCGAGCGTCATGATCGCGATAATGCTGGCTGCAACAAGAAAGCGCAACAAGATACGACCAGAAGGCATTTTGCGAAGAGAGACGAGTTTGAGCGTCAAGGCCGCAAATACCCACACAGTTACGCCAACAGCAAGTAGGCCACGTGTTTCGGCGGTTAACGTCGCGTGCGTGGCTTCTTCAACGACGCGACCTAAGCCTATACCGATGATCGTCAGCCCAATCAACACTGGAAGGTGGGCATAGATGTAGGGCTGTCCTGTGCCCAGATTATTTTCATATGGGGCCTCGTCGAGAAAAGTAAAATAAATCCACCAGATACACACCGTCACACAAAATGCCAGTATTGCGGCCACGAATGAAAATGGCGATACGTTATTCGTAGCAACACCCGTGACAATGACATAGACGATTTCTCCAAGCACAATGATTGTAAACGAAGCAAAACGTTCTGGAATATGCGTTGTATCAAGTGGTGCGGGACGAAGTACACGTCTCATACCAAACCAAGGAGTTACAAGATCAACGACGAGTCCTACCCCCCAAAAGATGTAACATAGTGGTGGAGGTATCAGAATAGAGATAGCCCATAAACCTGCACCAATACTGAAGCCTCTTAAATACAGGTCTGCTATAGAGCGCGCCTCCACCACATGATGACGTGCCCGTGCGTAGAGAATTAGCAAGCATACTCTAGCGACAACAAAAGATGCAGCAAAAAACGCTGCCTTTCCCTCGAAAGCTTGTGGAATAAATAGTGCCATACCGGAGGCGGCAAGCATCATGCCAAAGGTTGCGAGACGCTGAAAAAGATCATCAGTGTCAAAGCGTGTGTCATACACAGTATGTCCACACCACGCCCACCATACTGGAATGAAGAGTGCGACAAATTGCACAAGGTGTAAAGGCGATACATTGTTGCTGAGCCTGTTTCCTAGAGCAGATACAGCGACCGCGAACACAAGATCGTAGAAAAGTTCGAGCCACGTCGCATGACGATTGCCTGATTCGCTTGGAAGACGTAGCTGTGG